>JAEXXR010000039.1 GCA_023405705.1 Actinomycetes bacterium | reverse complement strand
GGGATGAGCGCGGCTAGGATCGCTCGCATGGTCGGTCTCGCCGCAGAGCCGCCCGGAGTCGCCGAGGACGCGCCGCCCGGCGAGGTGACGCTCGCGCTGGTCGACGAGCGGCTGCGCGCGCGGGTGCTGGCGCTCGCGCCCCATCCCTTCCAGCGACCGTGGTCGGGCGCGCCGGTCGACACGCTGCCGCCGGCCGAGCGCGACCCGGCGCAGCAGCCGGTCGCGATCCTGCTCGACGGCGAGCCGGCCGGCTTCCTCGTCCTCCACGGCGGCGTCGGCGCCGGCCGCTTCGTGCGCCCGCACGGCGAGCTGCTGATCCGCGCCTTCCTCGTCTCCGCCGACCTGCAGAGACGCGGGATCGCCGCCCGCGCGCTGGCGCAGCTGCCGGCGTTCGTCCACCGCCTCGACCCGGCGGTGACGCGGCTGGTGCTGACGGTCAACGTCGAGAACGAGGTCGCGCTGAAGACCTACGACCGCGCCGGCTTCCGCGACACCGGCTCCCGCTACCAGCGCCCCGGCGGCAGCCCGCAGCTCGTGCTCGACCTGCCGATCTGACGCGCCCGCTCGACGCGCGGCGCGTCGGCGCTCTCCCGCCGCCTCGCAACGGCCGTTGCAACGTCAGCGGATCTGAGCGGCGCCGCAACTCGGGGCGAACCCGTCGGTTGGAAGAGCCGTACGCCAACGACCGACTATGGAGGTCCCCATGCGGCGAATCGCTGCACTTGGCGTCGTGACTGGCGCGCTCTTCGCGAGCGCTGGAACGCTTGCTTCTACCGCAGTGGCCGCGAGACCCACTGCGGCCATCGGCACGACGACCGACGTCACCGACACCAGAGCCAGACTGAACGGCACGGTGAACGTGCAGGGGGAGGCGACCAACTACGCCTTCCAGTACGGCACGACGACCGACTACGGCCAGCAGACGAGACTGGTGACGCTGCCGGCCGACGCCGGCGAGAGAGCGGTCACGGCCGACCTCGACGGGCTGACGCCCGGCACCGACTACAACGTGCGCATCATCGTCAGCAACGCGTCGGGCACCGACGTGACGGCCAACGCCACGTTCAGAACGACCGGCACCGCGCCGGCTCCGGCGCCGAGAGCGAGCGTCACGACCGGCAGCGCCGTCGCCTCGCTGACGACCGCCACGCTCAACGGCACCGTCAACCCGCAGGGCCGCGAGACGTCGTACTACTTCGAGTTCGGCGAGACCGCGAACTACGGTCAGCAGACCGCTCCGCAGGGTGCGGGCGCCGGCGCGACCGACGTCGCCGTGCGGGCCGACCTGACCGGGCTGAGATCGAACGCGACGTACAACTACCGCCTCGTCGCGGTCGGCCCCAACGGGACGATCTCGACCGGCGAGAACAGAACGTTCACGACCGGCTCGCCCGCGTCGCTGCTGTCGTTCTTCGGCCACACCTCGTTCACCGACCAGAACGGCGTCGGCGGCGTCTTCATCGGCTGCATCGGCCAGCTCGCCTGCAGAGGCAGACTGACGCTGGAGCGCTCGGGCAAGCTGCTCGGCGAGCGCGGCGGCTACACGATCAGAGCGAACAACGGCGGCATCGTCCACATCACGCTCAACGACCTCGGCAAGCGCCTGCTGCGTGCGCGCGGCACGATGAACGTCAAGACGACGGTCGTCGGCGAGAGCGGCCAGAGAGTCCAGGGCACGACGAAGCTGATCCGCTACTCGACCAACGGCCTGAAGGGCTGATCGAGCGGCCGTCCGCGGCGTGAGGGCCGGGCGCGTTCGCGCGCTCAAGCCCTTACGCCGTTCGGCCGATGATCCACCTGGCGGCCCGCTGCGTTGCAACCTCAGCAGGACCGCATGTGATGGCCCCGCCGCGGCTCTTGGCGAATTGTCGCGGCGGGGTCGTCGCGCGTCCGGGGCCTTGCTCACGGACCTGTGTCATCGAGCTGTCGCTCAGAGGCAGCTCGATGACACAGGTCTCCCGATGGGCTTGACAGCAGGTGTGAGTGAGCGCATACTCACATCTATGGCCACCCGCCAGCTCTCCACCGCCGCCGAACGTCGCGAGGCCTTGATCGAGGCCGCCGTCGGGACGTTCGCCGAGCGCGGCTTCCACGGCACGCCGACGACCGAGGTCGCGAGAGCGGCGGGCATCTCGCAGGCCTACCTCTTCCGCCTCTTCCCGACCAAGAGCGACCTCTACGTCGCCGCCGTCGAGCGCTGCTACGAACGGCTGTCGGCCGCGATGTCGCGCGGCGCCGAGGAGGCGCGCGCGCAGGGGCTCGACCCGCTCGACGGGATGGGGATGGCCTATCTCGCGCTGATGCAGGACCGCACGACGCTGCAGGCGACGCTCCACGCCTTCGCCGCCGGCGCGACCGACGACCCCGCGATCCGCGCGGCGGTCCGCAAGGGCTACGGCGACCTCTACGCGCTCTGCCAGCGCCTCTCCGGCGCCGACGCCGACCGCATGCGCGCCTTCTTCGCGCAGGGGATGCTCTGCACCGTCCTCGCCGGGATGGACGCGCCGGCGATCGACGCCGAGTGGGCGCAGCAGCTGCTCGGCGGCACCGTCGAGGGCTGCGCCGTCGACGACGACGGCACGGCGACCCCCGGCGAGCTGCTCGGCGGCGGCTCGGGGCCGGTCGCCGGCAGACCTGCGGCCGGGTGACCGGCCCTTTTTTGCCCGAAGAGTGAGTGATCGCTTACACACCATCGAGACCATGACCGCGCACGACACCGACATCGCAGACCACCAGAAGGGAGCCGGCGGGATGACCCGCTCACGTCAGATCTGGACCTCGATCGTGACGAGCCTCGCGCTCTTCATGGTCACGCTCGACAACCTCGTCGTCACGACGGCGCTGCCGTCGATCCGCGTCGACCTCGACGCCTCCCTCGCCTCGCTCGGCTGGACCGTCAACGCCTACACGCTCGCGTTCGCCGTCCTGCTGCTGCCGGCCGCCGCGATCGGCGACCGGCTCGGCCGCCGCCGCGTCTTCGCCGCCGGCCTCGGCATCTTCACGCTCGCCTCCGCGGCCGCCGCGCTGGCGCCCAGCGCCGACGCGCTGAT
>JAEXXR010000474.1 GCA_023405705.1 Actinomycetes bacterium | reverse complement strand
CAGCCCGGCGGCGTGGACGAAGGCGCCGAGCGGACGGTCGCCGAGCCTGCCGGCGAGCGCCAGCGCCTCGCCGGGAAGCGACAGGTCGCGGGCGATCTGCTGCTCGACGACGAAGCCGTCGAGCGTCAGCCGCGCGGTCGCGCTCGCGAGCGCCTCGGGGTCGCGGTCGGCGAGCAGCAGCGGTCCGCGATGGCCGACGCGGCGAGCGCACTCGAAGCCGATCGCGCCGCCGGCGCCGGTCACGACATGAATGGGTTCCGTGCTCGTCATCGCCAGCTCCTGGGGGTGTTCGGGTGCCTCCACCGTGGCGCAGCCGCCGCGGGGGCGCCTGCTCCGAAAGGAGCAATCGCCCTGCGCCCTGCGTGCGCATGCGGTCGCGTCCTGCGGCGGTCGGCGGACGGGCCCCGATCGCGCACCCTGGAGATGCAGCCTCCTCACCTCTCCACCCACGCAAGGCAAGGACCTCTCCCATGGCATCCGCCCTCTACCGCCTCGGCCGCGGCGCCTTCCGCCGGCGGCGCCTGGTGCTGACGATCTGGCTGGCGCTGTTCGCGGCGCTGGCCGTCGGCGCCGGCACGCTCAGCGGCCCGACGAACGACACCTTCTCGATCCCCGGAACCGAGTCCCAGCAGGCGGTCGACCTGCTGCAGGAGCGGCTGCCGCAGGCCAACGGCGCCTCCGGCCGGATCGTCTTCGCCGCTCCCGAGGGAGGGGCGCTGACCGGCGCGTCGAGAGCCGCCGTCCAGGAGGCGCTGAGGGAGGTCGGCAGAGCGGACGGCGTGCTCGTCGCGAGCGACCCCTTCGCGACCGGAGCGGTCTCCGAGGACGGGCGGATCGCGCTCGCGCAGGTGACGTTCAGAGACGCGGTCGACGCGCTGGAGAGCGAGCAGGTCGAGGCGGTCAACCACGCCGCCGAGACCGCCGAGCGGGCCGGCGTGCAGGTCGAGTTCGGCGGCGCCGCCGTCGTGCAGGAGCACGGCGCGGGCGGCGTCGGCGAGATCATCGGCTTCGCGATCGCCGCGCTCGTGCTGGCGCTGACCTTCGGCTCGCTGGTCGCCGCCGGCCTGCCGCTGCTGACGGCGCTCGTCGGCGTCGGCATCGGCCTCCTCGGGATCACGCTCTCGACCGGCTTCCTCGACCTCTCCTCGACGGTGCCGACGCTGGCGCTGATGCTCGGCCTCGCGGTCGGGATCGACTACGCGCTGTTCATCATCTCCCGCCACCGCACGCAGCTGTTCGAGGGGATGGACCCGGAGGAGTCGGCCGGCCGCGCCGTCGGCACCGCCGGCAGTGCCGTCGTCTTCGCCGGCGCGACGGTCGTGATCGCGCTCGCGGCGCTGACCGTCGTCGGGATCCCGTTCCTGAGCGCGATGGGCCTCGCCGCCGCCGCGACGATCGTCGTCGCCGTGCTGGTCGCGATCACGCTCGTGCCGGCGCTGCTCGGCTTCGCCGGCACGAAGCTGACGAAGGGCAAGAACTTCGAGACCGGCCCGCGCGCCGCCAAGCCGACGATGGGCTCGCGCTGGGTCGGCGTCGTCACGCGCCACAAGGTGCCGGCGCTGCTGCTGACGATCTTCGCGCTCGGCGCCGCCGCGATCCCCGTGCTCGACATGCGGCTCGGGCTGCCCGACGACTCGACGGCCGCTCCGGCCGACACCAACCGCAAGGCCTACGACCTGCTGACCGAGGCGTTCGGGCCGGGCTTCAACGGCCCGCTGACGATCGTCGTCGACGGCGAGAGCGGCACCGTCAGAGCGGCCGCCGAGAGGGTCGCGACAGAGCTGAGAGGGTTCGAGGACGTCGCCACGGTCGGCGCGCCGACGCTGAACGAGGCCGGCGACACCGCGATCGTCTCGCTGACCCCGGCGAGCGGCCCCTCGACCGAGCAGACGAAGGAGCTCGTCGAGCGGATCCGCGACAGCACGCTCGGGCAGGAGGCCGGCGTCGAGCTGCTCGTGACCGGCCAGACGGCGACGAACATCGACGTCTCGGACCGGATGGGCGCCGCGCTCGTGCCGTTCCTCGCGGTCGTCGTCGGGCTGGCGCTGCTGCTGCTGATGATCGCCTTCCGCTCGATCCTCGTGCCGGTCACCGCGATCGCCGGCTTCCTGCTGACGGTCGGCGCCGCCTTCGGCGCGACGGTGCTCGTCTTCCAGGAGGGCTTCGCGGCCGACCTCCTCGGGGTCGCTCAGACGGGGCCGATCATCTCGCTGCTGCCGATCCTGATCATCGGCATCCTCTTCGGGCTCGCGATGGACTACCAGGTCTTCCTGGTGTCACGGATGCGCGAGGAGCACGTCCACGGCGCCGGCCCGAGACGATCGGTGACCGAGGGCTTCCGCCACGGCGCGCGCGTCGTGACGGCCGCCGCGCTGATCATGGGCGCCGTCTTCGCCGGCTTCATCCTCGAGGACGACGAGATCATCAAGTCGATCGGCTTCGCGCTCGCCTTCGGCATCCTCGTCGACGCCTTCGTCGTGCGGATGACGCTGATCCCGGCCGTGATGGCGCTGATGGGCGAGAAGGCGTGGTGGCTGCCGCGCTGGCTCGACCGCCTCCTGCCGCGCGTCGACATCGAGGGCACCTCGCTGGAGCGCCACGTGCCGGCCGGCGCCGCCGGCGCCGGCGCCTCGTCCTCGACGGAGGAGCGCGAGGTCGTGCGCTCCTAGCGGGCCGCTCCCGATCGCTGGCTCTCTGAGCACGGCATGCGTGCTCACAGAGCCGGTGATCGGCGGGGCCTGAGCCGCGCCGACTGGCGCGTCGCCGTGCACTCCGCCGTCGCAGGCGAGATGATCCCGGTCGCGATGAACGGGTTCCCTGCCCCTGAGCCCTCGCCGCTGGTCGGCCGCGACCGCGAGCTGTCGGCGATCGACGCTGCGCTCGCCGAGCTGTCGGACGGCCGCGGCAGCGTGCTGATGGTCACCGGCGAGCCCGGCATCGGCAAGACGCGCCTGCTCGACGCGCTGCACGCGCGCGCGGCCGCGGACGGGGCCACGGTGCTGCACGGCCGCACCGCCGCCGCGCAGGGTGACCT
>JAEXXR010000437.1 GCA_023405705.1 Actinomycetes bacterium | reverse complement strand
GCTGAGCGGAGGCCGCCGCGCCCGCCTGCGCCCCGCCTGCGCGCCCGCCCGCTCGGCTCGCCCGCCCGCGCCCTCATGTACGCTCGTACATGTACAGACGTACATGAAGGAGCCCCGCCTGCAATGCCTTACGTCCTGCTCGGCTTCGCGATCGTCGCCGAGATCCTCGCCACGAGCCTCATGAAGGAGACCGACGGGTTCACGCGTCCGCTGCCGACGCTCGCCTGCATCGCCGGCTACGTCGTCGCCTTCGCGCTGCTGGCGCAGGCGGTCAAGTCGGTCCAGGTCGGGGTCGCCTACGCGATGTGGGCGGGGATCGGGACGGTCGCGATCGCGGTGATCGGCGCGCTGTTCCTGAGCGAGCCGATGACGGCGGCGAAGGCGGCCGGCATCGCGCTCGTCGTCGCGGGCGTGACGGTGCTGAACCTCGGCGGTGCGCATTGAGCGAGCACGACCGGCGCACCGCGCCCAGAGCCGGCGCCTCGACCAGGGGCGCCGCGCAAGGCGATGCCGGACGCGCGGTGCGATCCCGCCGCACCCCGCGCCCACGCGATCCCGAGGGCCGCCGCGAGGCGATCGTCGACGCCGCCGTGACGGTGATCGCGGAGCACGGGATCGGCGACGCGACCCATCGTCGGATCGCGGCGCAGGCCGACGTCCCGCTCGGCTCGACGACGTACTACTTCCCCACCCGCGCCGAGCTGGTCGCGGCCGCGCTGGAGAAGAGCGGCGAGGACTGGACGCGCGAGTGCGAGCGCTGGGGCGCGGCGCTCGCCGAGGACTCCTCGCCGGGGGCGCTGCAGGCGCTCGTCACCACCTATCTCGCCGACCGCGCGAGAGCGATCGTCGAGTACGAGCTGTACGTCGCCGCCGCGCGCGAGGAGCGGCTGCGCCCGCTCGCCCAGACGTGGCTCGAACAGCTCCACGAGCGGCTCGAGCCGGTCGCCGGACCCGTGCGCGCCCGCGCGATCGCGATGCTGCTCGACGGCGCGATGGTCCAGGCGGTCGCCCTCGCCCGCCCGCTCGACGCCGACGCCGTCGCCGCCGGCCTCGCCGCGCTGCTCGGCGACGGCTGAAGCGCGCCTCGCGGCGGCACCCGAGCCGGTCCCTGCTCACCCGCGTCACCTGGCGACGACCGAGCAGCAGGGATCGCTTGCGCCTCGGCGCAACGACCGGCCGAGTCACGCAGCCGCGCGGTGCCCTGCCGTCGATCGCGTCATCATCCAGAGCGAACAGCAGTTGTTAGGCAACCCTTATAGACTTAGGTCTCCCTAACTTACTTGCACGGAGGCTCTGGTCGTGAAGCTGTTCCCCCTCCGCATGCCGCGACGCGTCCGGGCGCCGCTGGCCTGCGCGCTGCTCGCGTCGCTGGCATTGCCGGCGTCCGCCGCGGCCGTCGACCCGCCGGTCCCGATCACCGCCGGCGCCGGCGCCGACTGGGGCGTCAAGACGTCGTTCCGCAACTACATCACCGGGCCGATCGCGCACGGCTCGATCACCGTCGGCGACGGCGCCACGAGAAACGTCGACGGCACCTTCCACTTCCCCGTCGCCGGCGGCGAGTACGACCCGGACACGAGCGCGACGGTCGTGCGCTTCTCCGGCTCGGTCCACTTCAGCGGCCACGACGGCGCGCTGGAGATGACCGTCGCGAACCCGCGCGTGGAGATCACGCCCGACGGCGCCGTCCTGATCGCCGACATGGCGAGCAAGCCGAACGAGCCGGGCGCCGAGGTGACGCAGTACCCGGGCGTCGAGGTCGCCGCGCTCGACGACGCCGCCGCGGTCCCCGAGGTCGGCCCGACCGCCACCGTCTGGCCCGCGCTGCCGGCGGCGCTGACGACCGCCGCCGAGCCGGCCTTCGCCGGCTTCTACAGCGGCGGCACCGCGCTCGACGCCTTCTCCTTCGCCTACGACGGGCCCGGCGGCAAGCCGCAGGCCGAGAGATGGACCGCACCCGGCAGCGCGCTGTGGTCGCAGGTCGCGACCGCCGAGCTGGGCAACGGCGTCTTCAACGCCGCCGCCGACCCGGCCCGCAACCGCCTGTGGGTCTCCGACTACGACCGCAGACGCGTGACGCTGTTCGACGCGACGACCTTCGCGCGGCTCGCCCAGGTCGGCGTCGACCACAGCGCCCGCAACGTCGCCGTCCTCCCGACCAGCGGCGTCGCCTTCTCGATCGACACCGAGATCAAGGCGATCCGCGAGAGCGGCGGCGGCTTCGCGGTCGACCCGGCGCTGGTCGAGGACTTCGGCTCCAGCGGCAACAACACGCTCGTCGCCGGCCCCGACGGCAGCCTCTGGTCGGCCTTCGACGGGCAGCTGCTGCGCTGGAGAGAGGACGGCGCCGGCGGCTGGACGCGCACCGCCTTCCCGCTCCCGTCCGGCTACACCGAGGTGCGCGTCGCGTCGAACGGCGCGGTCTACGTCGCCTCGCAGATCGGCGAGGTGCTGAAGGTGACGCTCGACGGCGCGTCGATCTCCACGACCCCGATCCCGGGCACCAGCGGCATGACCGCGCCGCTGGTCGCGGCCGACGGCACCGTCACCTACGTGCGCACCGACGTCACCGGCCCACCGTGGGTCGTGACGACCGTCGTCACGCAGGCCGTCCCCGACGGCGCCGGCGGCTGGACGACCAGAGAGCTGAGAGCGCTCGACAACCTCGCCAGCGCCAACTATCCCGCGATCTCGCCCGACGGCGAGACGCTCTACCTCGCCAACAAGGCGATGACCGGCGTGCTCGTCGTGCGTGACGGCCGCGTCGTCGGCCAGGTCGCCGGCAGCGGCGCGCTGTCGACGATCGCGGTCTCCCCCGACGGCACGCCCTACGCCGTCTGGCGCAACGGCCGCGTCGCGCGACTGGCGCAGACCGCGCTGTCGCCGGCGGTCGACGCCCAGCCCGCCGACGCCGCCGTGACCC
>JAEXXR010000388.1 GCA_023405705.1 Actinomycetes bacterium | reverse complement strand
ACCGGCGCCGCGGCCTCGATCTGGGCCGTCACGGCGTCCATCTGCTCGATCACGGCGCGCAGCTCGGCGACCTTCGCCGCGCCCTCGGCGCCGAGCGATCTGAACGACTTCAGCGGCGGGCGGACGTCGCCGACCGGGTAGCCGGCCGCCGCCGCGAGGCCCTTGGAGTAGCACTGGTAGCCGTACAGCGGATGGCCGTCCTGGAGGATGAAGTCGATCTTGTCGAGCAGCACCTCGATCCGCTTCGCCTCCTCGATCCGGCCGGCGGCGGCGAGGTCGCAGATCACGCGCGAGGGGCGCGGCGCGTAGTTGCCGAACGGGTTGACGTAGCCGACGGCGCCGAGCAGGTAGGACTCGACGATCCGCTCGCCGGCGAAGACGTTCATGACGCCCTCGGTCGCCTCGAGCACGTCGTAGACGCGGGCGACGTCGGTCGACGCCTCCTTGATGTAGCGGATCTGCTCGTGGTCCCGCGTCAGCTGGGCGACGAATCTCGCCGACATGTCGACGTTCGTCGTGTGCGGGTTGTTGTAGAGCATGATCGGCACGTCGACCGCGTCGCAGATGGCGGCGTAGTAGCCGGCCATCTCGTCCTCGGTCGGGGTGATGTAGTACGGCGGCGAGATCATCAGGCCGTCGGCGCCGAGCGCGACCGCCTCGCGGCTGTAGCGGACCGCGTTGGGCGTGTGCATGTTGGCCGTGCCGACGAGCACCGGCACGCGGCCGGCGACGTGCTTGACGGTCGTCTCGACGAGCGCGGTGCGCTCCTCGTCGCTGACCGACAGGAACTCGCCCGAGGTGCCGAGGACGACGATGCCGGGCACGCCCTCCGCGAGGTTCCAGTCGATCAGGCGCTTCATCGCGTCGAGATCGACGTTCGAGCCGTCCTCCGTGAACGGCGTGATCGTGACGGTGTAGCTCCCGCGAAACTCCGACATGGTCTCCTCTGCGAACGAATGTGCGAACAGCGAACATCGCGTACGATACGCGCTCACCGTGGTCAGCGCACCTGCACAGACAACTGACGTGCTCGTTCTCGGCGGCGGGATCACCGGCGCGGCGACCGCGTTCCGGCTCGCGCAGGCCGGCGTCGAGACGATCCTGCTCGACCGCTTCGACCTCGGCACGCAGGCCTCCGGCGCCAACGCCGGCTCGATGCACGGCCAGATCCAGTTCACGCCCTTCCGCGACGCCGGCGAGGAGTGGGCGCTCAGATGGGCGCCGACGCTCGGCCTGCTGAAGCGCTCGGTCGAGATCTGGGGCGGCTTGAACGACGAGCTGGGCGTCGACGTCGAGCTGAGGCTGGGCGGCGGCCTGCTGGTCGCCTCCGACGAGCGGCAGCTGCGGATGATCGAGCGCAAGGTCGCGATCGAGAACGCCAACGGCGTCGCGTCGCAGCTGCTCTCCCGCGACGACCTGCGCCGCGTCGCGCCGTACGTCGCGGACGAGATGGTCGGCGGCGAGCTCTGCCCGATCGAGGGCAAGGCCAACCCGCTGCTGGCGACGCCGGCCTTCGCCGCCGCCGCGCTGCGGGCCGGCGCGCGGATCGAGCGCTCGACCGAGGTGCAGGCGATCGCGCACGGCCGCGGCGGCTTCGAGCTGACGACCACGAGAGGGCGCTTCCGCGCACCGAGACTGGTGATCTGCGCCGGCGCCGACACCGCGCCGCTCGCGCGGATGCTCGGAGTCGAGCTGCCGATCGAGGGCCACCCGATGCAGGTGAACGTGACGGAGGCGGTGATGCCGCTCGTCCCGCACCTCGTCTACTTCGCCGGCGACAGGCTGACGCTGAAGCAGGCGAAGATCGGCTCGCTGCTGATCGGCGGCGGCTGGCCCGCCGCGATCCACCCGCGCACCGGCCGCCCGACGGTCGACCTCCACGGCGTGCGCAGGAACCTCGCCGTCGCGCGCCGCGTCGTGCCGGCGGTCGGCGCCGCGCGCGTGCTGCGCACCTGGGTCGGCGTCAACAACGGCGTCCCCGACGAGATGCCGATCATCGCCGCGCTCGACGACGTCGCGCCCGGCCTCGTCGTCGGCACCTTCCCGTACCTCGGCTTCTCCGGCGGTCCGGTGATGGGCGAGATCCTCGCCGCGCTGGCACGCGGCGAGGACCCGGGCTTCGACCTCGCCCCGTTCTCGCCGGCGCGGTTCGGCTGACGCCGCCTCGCGCACGCGCACCCGCGCGAGCACGCGCCCGCCTCACCGAGCACGACGGTCATTGCTCAGTCGCTTGTGCGCATTCCGTGTCGGTTGTGCGACAGGCAGATGGCGTGTTTGCGGCGCAGTGGCCTGCTATCGGTGACAGCGCAAATCCAATCGTGCGCATTGCGCCCTCTCGCGCGATATGCGAACATCCGCCCGACTGAACATCGCCGTGCCGTCCGTCATCGGGCGATGGCAACCCCAAGAACGTCCCGCCGCACCGCACTGCGACGGGGCCGAACGGAAGCAGGAGAGACAGTGGATCACCACGAGAGTGCTCCAAGAGCAGAGGGAACGCAGGCGACGCGTCGCCGCATGCTGCTCGCGGGTGCCGGTGTGCTCGCCGCCGGCGCCGTCACCGGCTGCGGTCTGACCAAGAGCGAGGACAGCTCGGCGAGCAACGGCTCCGCCGCCGCTGCCGGCGAGAGCGCCCTGGACCGCATCAAGAAGGACAGAAAGGTCCGCTTCGGCGTCGACCTCTCGTTCGCCCCGCTGCAGTACCGCGATCCGAGATCGAAGGAGCCGACCGGCTACTCGATCGAGGTCTCCAAGCTGCTCGCCGCCGCGCTCGGCGCGGAGCCCGAGTGGGTCGAGGTCCCCTTCCAGGAGCTGATCTCGGCGCAGAAGGCCGGCCGCTTCGACATGGTCGGGATCCCGGTCGTCAACACCGCCGAGCGCGCGCTCGAGGTCGCCTTCGCCACCGCTCCCGCCTTCCTCGAGGGCACCTACCTGTTCCAGCGCAGAGGCCTCGGGCTCTCCAGAATCGAGGAGCTCAACGACGGCAGCAAGACGATCGCGCTGCTGGCCGGCTCCGCGCAGGTCAACACCGCCAAGCTGCTGTTCCCGAAGGCGAAGCGCAAGGAGCTGCCCGACGACGTCGCGGCGACCGCCGACGTCTCCACGGGCCGCTCGGACGCGCTCTTCGTCGGCGACTACGCGATCGGCGACGCCCGCCGCAAGGGCCTCGAGCTGATCCAGTCGAGACCGGTCGCGACCGCCTGGAACACGTACTTCCTGCCGCAGGGCGACGTCGTCCTCCAGCAGTTCGTCACGACCTTCCTGCAGCAGAAGGCCAGCGACCTCACGCTCGCCAACCTGTGGCAGCAGTTCGTCGCCGACGACATCGAGAGATACGGCGTCCAGTCCGCGCCGGTGAAGGACCCCTACCTGGCTGCCGCCTACACCTGATGAGCGCTACGACCTCGTCCCTGCTGGAGCTCCGGCAGGTGACCAAGCAGTTCGGCGAGACGACCGTCCTCCACCCGACGGACCTCCAGGTGGAGAGGGGCGAGGTCGTCTGCGTCATCGGGCCGTCGGGCTCCGGCAAGTCGACGCTGCTGCGCTGCGTCAACTTCATCGCCCCGCCGAGCACCGGCACGATCGTCTTCGACGGCGCGGAGTACGCGCCGCCGAAGGCGCACCGCTGGATCCCGGCGCTCGGCATGCCGGAGGAGCAGCGCCTGACGAGGCTGCGCACGGAGATCGGGATGGTCTTCCAGCAGTTCAACGTCTTCCCGCACCTGACCACGCGCGAGAACGTCGCGCTCGGCCTGCGCAAGACCTGCGGCCTCGGCAGGAAGGCCGCCGACGAGCGGGCGGTCGAGGAGCTGGCGAAGGTCGGCATGGCCGAGAAGGCCGGCGCCTACCCCGAGCAGCTCTCCGGCGGCCAGAAGCAGCGCGTCGCGATCGCCCGCGCGCTCGCGCTGGAGCCGAAGCTGATGCTGTTCGACGAGGCGACCTCGGCGCTCGACCCCGAGCTGGTCGGCGGCGTGCTGCAGATCATGCGCGACCTCGCCGCGGGCGGCATGACGATGATGGTCGTCACCCACGAGATGCGCTTCGCGATGGACGTCGCCGACCGCGTGATCTTCATGGACAGAGGCGCGATCGTCGAGATGGGGACGCCCGAGCAGTTCAAGGCGCCGCAGCACGAGCGCACGCGGGCCTTCCTGCAGTCGATCAACCACGGGTGAGCGCGCGATGGTCTTCGCCTTCGACTCGAGCGTCATCTCCGAGCACTCCGGCGAGCTGCTCCGGGGCCTGCTGCTGACGGTCGAGGTCGCCGCCGTCGGCTTCCTGATCGCGGCGCTGCTCGGCCTGCCGCTGGCGCTCGCCGGCCAGTCGAGATCGCCGCTGCTGCGGATCCCGGCGACGCTGTGGATCGGCCTCGCGCGCGGCGTGCCGCTGCTGATCGTGATCTTCTGGCTCTACTACGCCGCCGCGCAGGAGGGCCTCTTCAGCCTCTCCGCCTTCGTCGCCGGCGCGCTGTCGCTCGGCCTGACCGGCTCGGGCTACATGTCGGAGATCTACCGCACCGCGCTCTCCGCGGTTCCGACCGGCCAGCGCGAGGGCGCCGCCGCGATCGGCCTCTCGCGCGCGGAGACCTTCCGGCTGGTGATCCTGCCGCAGGCGCTGCGGACCGCGATCCCGCCGGGCATGAACGTCTTCGTGATGCTGCTGAAGGGCGCGACGCTGCTGTCCGTCATCGGCCTCGCCGACATGTTCTACACCGCCAAGCTCGTGGCGGTGAACGAGTTCAAGCCGTTCGAGCTGTACACCGCCGCCGCCGTGCTCGTGATCGCCGTGACGCTCGTCGCCGCGCTCGCCGCGGGCCTCGCCGAGCGCAAGCTGTCCAAGGGAGTGCGTCGATGACCACGACGACCACCGTCTTCGCGGCCCTCGACTTCGGGCCCGTCTGGGAGATGCGCAGCGAGCTGCTGAAGGGCATCTGGACGATGGCGCTGATCTCCGTCGTCTCCTTCGCGCTCGCGATCGTCGGCGGCCTGATCCTCGCCGGCATGCGCCAGTCGAGATCGATCCCGATCAGCTGGGCCGGCTTCCTGCTGATCCAGGTGCTGCGCGGCATCGCCCTCTACGTGCTGCTGCTGTGGCTGTTCTTCGGCCTCGCCGCCGAGGGCGGCTTCCAGTTCGAGCCGATCCCGGCCGGCATCCTCGCGCTGGCGCTGCTCAACTCCGCCTACCTGGCGGAGATCTTCCGCGCCGGCTACGAGGCGGTCCCCGCCGGGCAGAAGGAGGCGGCGCTCGCCTGCGGCCTCCCGCGGCGCACGTGGTTCGCGAAGATCCACCTGCCGCAGGTCACGCAGATCACGCTGCCGGCGATGGGCAACGTCTTCGTCGACATCATCAAGGACACCTCGATCCTGTCGGCGATCGGCGTCACCGAGCTGCTGCGCGAGTCGCAGCGGTGGGCGCAGTTCTACGAGCTGCCGTTCGAGTTCTACACCGCCGCCGCGCTGATCTACGTCGTGATCGTCACGCTCGTGACGTTCGGCTGGCGCCGGCTGGAGCGCCGCTTCGGCCGCCACCTCCACACCGCGCCGAAGGTCAGACGCTCGCGCTCGCTGCTGTTCGGCATCGGCGCGAGACCGACGACCGCCGAGTCCTGAGCCGTCCCCGCCCGCACCCGCCCGGCCGGTCGTCCCCCGGCCGGGTGCGGTGCGGTGCTCAGCGCCGCGCCGGCGTGAGCGTCCGCACGACGCTCGTCGTGGCGCGGTTGCCGGCGAGGTCGTTCGCGTCGAGCACGACGCGGACCCGCACGCCCCCCGCACCGGCCTGCGCGAGCAGCGCGCGCCCGGCCTTCGTC
>JAEXXR010000380.1 GCA_023405705.1 Actinomycetes bacterium | reverse complement strand
GCCCTCGCTCGCTCAGCCGCCCGCGTAGCGCCGCGCCATCGCCCGCGCCTGCGCCGCCATCCGCGCGCGCAGCTGCGGCGGGGCGAGCACCTCGACGGCGGCGCCGAGCCGCAGCAGCTCCCACTCGGCGTAGTCGATCCGCTCGAACCAGACCTCCAGCTCCAGCGTCTCGGCACCCTCCGGCGCGCGCTCGGGCAGGCGGTCGCGGCGGCGGCTGTCGACGGCGGCGCGCAGCTCCTCCAGCGCGGCGGCGTCGACCCGCACCCGCACAGGGACGAACGGCAGGTTCTCCTCGAAGGCGCGCGACCACTCGGTCCAGTGCGCGGCGAGGTCGAAGCCCGGCGGCCGGACGGCCGGCTCGTCCAGCTCCTCGGCATGGTCGACGCGCTCGACGCGGAAGGTCCGCTCGCCGCGCGGCGTCGCCGCGATCAGGTACCACGCGGGTCCCTTCAGCACGAGGCCGAGCGGGTCGACGTCGCGCTCGCGGCCGCGGTAGGCGACCCGCAGCCGGCGGTCGCGCCACAGCGCGCCGGCGATCGTGCCGAGCCAGGCCGGCGGCTCGCTGGAGCGGAACCAGCTGCCGTGGTCGACGTGGAAGCGATGGGCGGCGTGGTCGGCGCGCTCGCGCAGCTGCGGCGGCAGCGCGGCCAGCAGCTTCAGCTGGGCATCGGCGAGGAAGCCGCCGAGGCCGAGCGCGTCGGCCGGCGCGGTCACGAACAGCGCCTCCGCCTCGTCGGGGGTGAGGCCGGTGAGGCGGGTGCGATAGCCGCCCGGGAGCCGGTAGCCGCCGGCCGGGCCGCGCTCGCCGCTGATCGGCACGCCGCTCTCGCGCAAGGCGTCGACGTCGCGGTGGATCGTCCGCACCGATACGCCCAGCCGCTCCCCCAGCTCCTCGGCGGTCCACGGTCCGCGCGCCTGCAGCAGCAGGACGAGGTTGACGAGGCGGCTCGCGCGCATCGCTGCGCAGCCTAGGCGAAATACCTGACAAAAGATGGCGGGAATCGAGCCTACGGTGCTGTCCATGACGACCAACGGAGAGAAACCGCTGCAGGGGCGCGTCGCGCTCGTCGCCGGCGCGACCCGCGGCGCCGGCCGCGGCATCGCCGTCCAGCTCGGCGCCGCCGGCGCGACCGTCTACGCGACCGGCCGCTCGACGCGCGCCAACCGCAGCGACGGCGACCGGCCCGAGACGATCGAGGAGACGGCCGAGCTGGTGACGGCTGCCGGCGGCGAGGGGATCGGGCTCGCCGTCGACCACCTCGACCACGAGCAGGTGCGCGACCTGGTCGCGCGGATCGACCGCGACCACGGCCGCCTCGACCTGCTCGTCAACGACATATGGGGCGGCGACCTGCTGGCGAGGTGGGACGTGCCGGTGTGGGAGCACCCGCTCGACGACGGCCTGAAGCTGCTGCGGCTCGCGGTCGACACGCACATCGTCACGAGCCACTTCGCGCTGCCGCTGCTCGTGCGCGAGCCGGGCGGCCTCGCGATCGAGATGACCGACGGGACGGCCGAGTACAACGCCGCCAACTACCGCGTCTCGTTCTTCTACGACCTCGCGAAGGCGGCGGCGCTGCGAATGGCGTTCGCGCTGTCGAGAGAGCTGCCGAGACACGGCGGGACCGCCGTCGCGCTGACGCCCGGCTGGCTGCGCTCGGAGCAGATGCTCGACACCTTCATGGGCGTGACCGAGGAGACGTGGAGAGAGGCGCTGGCGAGAGAGCCGCACTTCGCGATCTCGGAGTCGCCGTCGTTCGTCGGGCGGGCCGTCGCCGCGCTGCTCGCCGATCCCGAGCGGGCGAGATGGAACGGCGCCTCGCTGTCGAGCGGTCAGCTCGCGCAGGTCTACGGCTTCGACGACCTCGACGGCTCCCGCCCGGACGCGTGGCGCTACGTCGTCGAGGTCCAGGACGCGGGGAAGCCGGCCGACGTGACCGGGTACCGGTAGAAGCGGCGCGCACCGGCGAGGAGACGGCGATCATCGCCCGATGTCCGAAACGGCCTCCGCCTCCCGCCTCCTGTCCGCCTGGCGCCTGCTGGAGCGCGTCCCGCTCGGGGGCGCGCTCTTCTCGCAGGGCTACCGCTTCGCCGCGCCGTACTTCCGCACGATCCCGGCACGCGTCGAGACGGTCGAGCCGGGTCGCGCCGTCGCGCGGATGCGGCACCTGCCGTGGGTCCGCAACCACCTCGGCGGCGTCCACGCGATCGCGCTCTGCAACCTCGCCGAGCTGACGATGGGCGCCGCGGCCGAAGCGACCGTCCCCGGCAGCCACCGCTGGATCCCGCAGGAGATGACGGTCCGGTACACCGCCCGCGCGAAGGGCACGATGCGCTGCACCGCGACGGTCGACCTCCCCGCCCCGCTCGGCGAGCGCCAGCAGGTCCCCGTCGCGGTCACGATCGCCGACGAGGCCGGCACCGAGGTGCTCGCCGGCGAGATCGCGATCTGGGTGACGGCACGGCGCCGCGACTGAGCCGGCGACCGCTGCGAGGCAGCCGTCCCGGCGCCGCGCCGCACCGACGCCTTTCCGGTGCAAAGAGGCCCCTTTCGAGCCAAGGCTAAGGAAACCTGCATCGGCTGCCGATCAACGGGGCATGCCGAAGCGCCAGTGGGGCAGCGACAAGCGGACGGCGCTGCCCATCGTGCCGGCGCCCGCGTCCGAGAGCACGATGCGGATCGGGCAGCTCGCGATCGCCGTGACTGTGATCGGGTGGGCGCTGTTCGTGATCGAGACGATCACCAACAGCTCGCTCGGCGGCGGGGCCGACGCGCCTCCGCTGGGCCTGGCGACGATCGTCTACCTCGTCCTGATGAGCCTGCTCGCCTGTTCGGCGCTGGCCTACCTGACGACCCGCCTCGGCTACTACTCGCGCACCCGCAGCCACCGCCGCGCGACCCGCGCCGAGCTGGTGCAGCCGTTCGAGCGCGAGGCGCCGACGCTGAACGTGCTGATCCCCTCCTACCAGGAGGACGACCGCACCAACCGCATGACGGTGCTGTCGGCGGCGCTGCAGGAGTACCCGGACCTCGAGGTCACGCTGCTGGTCGACGACCCGCCGGCGCCGAAGTTCCGCCGACCGGCGCAGATGCTCGCCGACGCGCTCAGCCTGCCGGACGAGATCGAGGCGCTGCTGGGCGAGCCGTGCAGACGGTTCCAGACCGCGCTCGACGGGCTGGAGACGAAGTTCATCAACGGCGGAGAGACGGGCGCCGAGGACATGCTGCTCGTCGCCGGCGAGTACGCCCACGCCGTCGCCTGGCTGACCGGCTACGCGGACGGCTACGAGGTCACCGACAACGCCGACCGCTTCCTGCTCGACAAGGTGCTGCGCGCGCTCGCGACCGACCTCGGCGCGAGCGAGCAGGCGCTGCGCGCCGCGATCGGCGAGGGCGCCGCCCTCCCCTTCCAGCACCTGCGCTTCCTGCTGCGCCGCCTGACCTGGATCTTCGGCGCGCGCATCACCGCCTTCCAGCGCAAGCGCTACGTCTCGCTCTCGCACGAGCCGAACAAGGCGATGAACCTCAACAGCTACATCGGGCTGATGGGCGGCGCCTACAGAGAGATCGAGGTCCCGGGCGGCGGCGTCGCGCTGCTGCGCACCGACACCGAGCCCGACCTGATAGTCCGCAACCCGGACTTCGTCCTGACGCTCGACGCCGACAGCCTCCTGCTGCCCGAGTACTGCCTGCGGATCGTCCACGTGCTGGAGCAGCGCGAGCACAGCAGGGTCGCCGTCGCGCAGGCGCCGTACACCGCCTTCCCCGGCGCCGCGACCCGCCTGGAGCGGATGGCCGGCGCGACGACCGACCTGCAGCACATGGTCCACCTCGGGATGACGCACTACGACGCGACCTTCTGGGTCGGCGCCAACGCCGTCCTGCGCAAGCGCGCGATCGACGACCTGCGCTCCGTCAGCCACGACGGCGACTGGGAGATCGCGCGCTACATCTCCGACCGCACCGTGATCGAGGACACCGAGTCGAGCGTCGACCTCGGCGTGCACGGCTGGAGACTGCTCAACTACCCCGAGCGGCTCAGCTACAGCGCGACCCCGCCCGACTTCGGCGCGCTCTGCATCCAGCGCCAGCGCTGGGCCAACGGCGGCCTGCTGATCCTGCCGGCGCTGTGGCGCCAGATCCGCGCCAGACGGGCGCGCGGCGAGGGCACGCGCCTGGGCGAGATCTTCCTGCGGATCAACTACATGGCGTCGATCTGCTGGGCCTCGGCCGGCCTCCTCTTCCTGCTGCTGTACCAGTTCGACGACCGCCTGATCAGCCCGCTCGTGCTGCTGATCTCGATCCCGTACTTCCTGATGATGGCCGTCGACCTGAAGCACTGCGGCTACCGGCGCAACGACGTCTTCGGCCTCTACGGCTTCAACCTCGTGCTGCTCGGCGTCAACCTCGCCGGCGTCGGCTCCTCGCTGCTGCAGGCGCTGATCGGCGGCCGTCCCGCCTTCAAGCGCACGCCGAAGGTCCACAGCCGCACGACGCCGGGCCTCAGCTTCGTGCTGCTGCCCTACGTCTTCGTCGCCTTCTCGGTCTTCACGCTGCTCGCAGACCTCGACCGCGACCGCTGGGTCAACGTCGCGCTCGCCGGCCTCAACGCGCTGGCGGCGACGTACGCGATCGTCTTCTACATCGGCGTCGGCAACTCGGTCGTCGACGTCTGGCGCAACCTGCTGACCTGGCTCTACAAGCCGCAGCGGCCCAGCCGCAGCGCCCGCAAGGCCGCCCGCCGCGCCGCCGCCTCGGCCGTGCCGGCGCCGGCCCACTGGTCGCAGACCCTCGCGTACGCGCCGGCCGAC
>JAEXXR010000355.1 GCA_023405705.1 Actinomycetes bacterium | reverse complement strand
GGTCAGGCCGGGAGCGGCGCTGCTGTGACGTAGTCGTCGTCGTCGGGCGGCGGCTGCAGCCCGGCGACGGCGGCCTCCATCGCGGCCAGCTCGGGATCGAGCTCCAGCGACAGCGCGGGCGGGAGCGCGGCGGCGGGCGCCGCTACCGGCGCGGCCGCCGCCGTCCCCGTCTCGTCGGCCGTCGCCAGCAGGTCCTCCAGCGGCGCCGGTCTGCCGATGTGGAAGCCCTGGCCGTCGTCGACGCCGAGCTGGCGCAGCAGGTCCATCGTCTCCTCGTCGCCGACGAACTCCGCGACCGTCCTCTTGCCGAGGCCTCTGGCGATCTCGACGATCGCGCGCACGACCAGCTGGTCCTGGTGGCTGGTCGTCAGCTGGCGGATGAAGTCGCCGTCGATCTTGAGGTAGTCGAACGGCAGGCGCTTGAGGTAGTAGAAGGAGCCGAAGCCGGCGCCGAAGTCGTCGAGCGCCAGCTCGTAGCCGAGCTCCGCGAGCGTCGCCGCGAAGGCGCGCGCGCAGTCGAGGTTGACGATCGCGGCCGTCTCGGTCACCTCGAAGACGAGGCTGCCGGGCGGCGGCGCCATCGCCGCGAGGTCGTGCTCGATCAGCTCCAGCAGCGCCGGGTCGGAGACCGAGGCGCCCGACAGGTTGACCGCGAGGCGCAGCTCGCGGCCGAGCTGGCGCTGCTCGGTGATCACCTTGATCGCGCGGCGCGTCACCCAGCGGTCGATCTCGGCGATCAGGCCGGAGCGCTCGGCGATCGGCAGGAAGGTCGCGGGCGGGATCAGCGCGCCGTCGTCGCCGCGCATCCGCAGCAGCAGCTCGTGCGACTTCGGCTGTCCCGTGACGAGGTCGACGACCGGCTGCTGGAAGAGCACGAAGCTGTCGCGCTCCAGCGCGTCGCGCATCCGCTGCGACCACGCCATCCGCTCCGTCATCTGCGCCTGGCGCAGCTCCGTCTTGACGGAGATCGCGTGGCGGTCGCGGCCGGCCTCCTTCGCGTCGTACATCGCGATGTCGGCGCTGACGAGCAGCTCCTCGCCGCTCAGCGAGGTGCCGGCCTCGAACAGCGCGATCCCGGCGGACGCGGTCAGCCCGATCGGATGGCCGCCCTCGACGACGACCGACTGGTCGCGCACGACCAGCAGCAGCTCGGCGAGCACCCGCTCGGCCTCCTCGCGCGAGACGCCGGCGAGCAGCATCGCGAACTCGTCGCCGCCGAGCCGGCCGAGCACGTCGGTCTTGCGCAGCCGCTTGGCGAGCAGCCGCGCGACGCGGACGATCACCTCGTCGCCGGCCGCATGGCCCATCGTGTCGTTGATGTCCTTGAAGTGGTCGAGGTCGAGCACGCAGACGGCGCCGCCGGCGTCGCCGGCGCCGACGCGGTCGTCGAGCTCGCGCTGGAAGGCGCGGCGGTTGTAGAGGCCGGTCAGCGCGTCGTGGTCGGCGAGGTAGGCGAGCTGGCCCTCGAAGCGCTTGCGGTCGGAGATGTCCTCCAGCTGCTTGATGCAGTAGCGCGGGGCGCCCTCGGCGTCGCGCACGAGCGAGACGCTGAGGCTGACCCAGGCGCTGCGGCCGGTCGCGTGGACGATGCGGCGCTCGATCCGGTAGGACCGGACCTCGCCGCGCATCAGCCGGTCGACGTGCTCCTGCTCGGCGTCGGCGGTGTCGGAGTGGCCGAGCAGGTCGACGTTGGCGGCGAGCAGCTCGGCCTCGGTGTAGCCGGTGATCTCGCAGAGCGCGTCGTTGACGCGCAGGAAGCGGCCGTCGAGGTCGGCGAGCGCGATCCCGATCGGCGCGCCCTCGAAGGCGAGGCGGAAGCGCTCCTCGGCCTCCGTCAGCGCCTCGGCGGCGCGGCGTCTGGCGCTGACGTCCTCGACCTGGACGATGAAGTGGAGCGGCTCGCCGTTGCCGTCGCGCACGAGCGAGGCGCGCAGCTGGCACCAGATCTCGCGGCCGTCGGCGCGGCGCAGGCGCGGCTCGGCGTGGTGGGTCTCCTTCGTCCCCGCCATCAGCTCGCGGAAGGCGGCGAGCGACTCCGGCCGGTCGGCCGGCGAGACGTTCTCGAGCACGCCGGTGCCGATCAGCTGCGCGCGCTCGACGCCGACCATCTCGCAGAGCGCGCGGTTGACCTCGGTGTAGCGGCCGTCGACGTTGAACAGCGCGATCCCGATCGGCGCGTCCTCGAAGGCGGTGCGGAACTGCTCCTGCGCCTCGGCGAGCGCGGACTGGCCGGCGCGCAGGTGGGCGACCAGCCAGCGGACGGCGAATCCGATCGCGGCGGTCAGCGCGATCAGCGCCAGCGCACGGCCCCAGCCGCTGGAGGTGTCGCGCAACGAGGCGAGCGGAACGAGCGCGAGCGCCAGCACCGCTCCGACGAGGAACGGGGCGGCTTCGCGTGCGAGCGCGCCTGCGCGTGCGTACCCGAGCTGGGACCTCACTCCCCGAACATCGGCCGCGAACGTCAGCTTTTGACCGTTTTGGACGATCGTCGTGAGCGGCAACGCGCCTGAACGCAAACGTTCGCCTGCATGTCCGCATCGCGGAACCGGCGCTCCGAAGGCCGGCCGATCCCTACTGTTCGCGCGGTTCGACGATCGATTCGAAGGAGCTGGACGTGGGCGTGGAGGAACGGCTGGGCATCGCAGGATCCGGTGCCATCGCGTGCGGGCTGGCTGCGACTGCGGCGCAGCACGGCGAGGTACTCCTGTGGGCGCGCTCCGACGCCTCCGCAGATCGCGCGCGCGGGATGGTCTCGAAGTGGTGCGGGAAGCTCAGCGAGGAGCCGATCGCCGACCGCGTGACGATCGTCAGCACGCTCGAGGAGCTGGGCGGCGCGACCTACCTCGTCGAGGCGGTCGCCGAGGACCACGCGACGAAGGCCGGCGTGCTGAGCGAGCTCGGCCGCCACGCCGACGGCGACGCCGTGCTGGCGACGACGACCTCGTCGCTGTCGGTCACGAGACTGGCGCAGGAGACCGGTCGCGCCGACCGCTTCGTCGGCCTGCACGTCTTCAACCCGGTCCCGAAGATGGACCTGGTCGAGCTGGTCTACGCGCCCGAGGCCAACGGCGACGTGCGCGAGCGCTCGCGCGCGCTGTGCGAGAAGCTCGGCAAGACGGCCGTCGAGGTCCCCGACATCGAGGGCTTCGTCGTCAACCGGCTGCTGTTCCCGTACCTCTTCAGCGCCGTCGACCTGATCGAGGAGACCGGCCTCTCCCCGGAGGCCGTCGACACCTGCATGAAGCTCGGCGCCGGCCATCCGATGGGCCCGCTGGCGCTGCTCGACTACGTCGGCCTCGACGTCTCCAAGGCGATCGGCGAGGCGATCGGGAGACCGGTTCCGGCGCGCGTCCAGCAGCTCGTCGCCGAGGGCCACCTCGGCAAGAAGAGCGGCCGCGGCTTCTACGACTACAGCGCCTGATCGAGGCTTCCCCGCCGGCGGCCGCAGCGGTCGCCGGCGGAGTGTCGCGGAGGCGCTGCGACCAAACATCCCTGCTGATGAGATTGTTCTCAGTCGCAGCTTAAGGATGCTTCAGGTGCCCGCCACATACTCCCGTGTGCGACGTACCTCACAGCAGCACCTCCTCCCAGAAGCACGAAGCCGGCCCGCTCAGCGGGCCGGCTTCGCTTTTGCGTGAAAGCGGACCCACCGAGTCCACCACGCTCCTCCTCCACCCAACCGCCGGCTCCTCTCAGGCCGTGATGCGGTTGTGTCATATGAAACGTAGCGAACTCGCAGCTTTTCTGCAGCCTCGGGCGCTTTTCGCGCTTCAAGCTGACAGCTGGTCGAGGCGCTCGGCGAGCGCGAAGTCGGCCGCGGTGAGGCCGCCCTCGCTGTGGGTCGACAGGGTCAAGCGGACCTTGTTCCAGCCGTGGACGAGGATGTCGGGGTGGTGGTTCGCCGCCTCCGCAGCCTCGGCGACGCGGTCGACGAAGGCGACAGCGGCGGCGAAGTGCTCGAACTTCAGGTCGCGCACGATCGCGTCGCCTTCGCGCGCCCATTCGCTGCCCTCCAGGCGAGTCGCGACGTCGTCGTCGGTCAGGCGTGCCATATGGTCTCTCCCATGCGGATCGTGAGCCTCGTCCCGTCCTCCACCGAGATGCTGTTCGCGCTCGGCCTCGGATCCGAGGTTATCGCCGTGACGCACGAGTGCGACCACCCCGCGCAGGCGCGCGAGCTGCCGAAGATCACGCGCGACGCGCTGCCCGACGACCTCACCCCCGGTCAGATCGACGCCGTCGTGCGCACGCGCACCGAGCAGGGCGAGCCGCTCTACCAGCTCGACGTCGAGGCGCTGAGACGGCTGCAGCCCGACCTGATCGTCACGCAGGCGCTGTGCGCGGTCTGCGCCGTCTCCCACGAGGACGTGCGCAGGATCGCGGAGGAGCTCGACAGCAGACCGAAGGTGATCTCGCTCGACCCGCGCACGCTCGGCGAGGTGCTCGGCGACGTGCGCACGCTCGCCGAGGCGACCGGCACCAGAGACGCCGGCGTCGACCTGATCGCCGACGCCGCCAGACGGATCGACCGCGTCCGGCTCGCCGTGCGCGACCGGCCGCCGCTGAAGGTCGCCGCGCTGGAGTGGCTCGACCCCGTCTACGTCGCCGGCCACTGGACGCCGCAGCTGATCGAGTACGCCGGCGGCGTCGACGTGCTGGGCATGGCCGGGGAGCACTCCGAGCGCGTCTCCTGGGAGCTGGTCGCCGCCGCCGAGCCCGACGTCGTCGTGGTGATGCCGTGCGGGCTCGACGCCCCGCGCGCGCACGCGCAGGCGCTCGACTTCGCAGAGCGGCTCGCCTCGATCGGCGCCGGGCAGGTCGTCGCGGTCGACGCCAACGCCTACTTCTCCCGCCCCGGCCCGCGCCTCGTCGACGGCCTGGAGCTGATGGCCAGCATCCTTCACCCGGAGGCCGTGCCCGAGGCGCCGTCGGAGCCGCTCTACGTCGAGCTGTGAAGCGGCGCGGCCGTGCGCCGACCGCACCGCGCGGCCGGCGCCGAGCGAGCCGCGCGGCCGACGAAGCACGAGCCGTCGCGAGGCTGGCGCGTCGCCGCGAACACTTGAAAGCGGTTCACCGAACGGTTCCCACTGGACGCGAGGAACGCTCCTGTTTATGGTTGCTCGATGCTCCCCATCACTCGTCCCGGCCGCGTTCTCGCCGCCGCGACGGCCGCAGCAGCGCTGCTCGCCGTCGCCACTCCAGCCGCCATGGCGGCCTCCGACATGACGATGTCCAGCTCGATCAGACCGAACTTCGGACCGATCGGCTCGGCCGTCAATCTCAAGATCGGCTTCACGATCGACCCCTCCACCGAGGGCGCGACGCCGGACACGATCGACAGAGTCGTCCTGCAGCTGCCGCCGAACGCCAGACACAACGGCAAGCTCTTCCCGTCGTGCAGCGCGGCACAGATCAACGCCGCGCGCAGCATCAAGGCCTGTCCGAAGGGCTCGCAGATCGGCAAGGGCGGCGGCAAGGCCGACGTGACGGCGACCGACGTCTTCAACGTCCCGTACACGCTGACCTTCTTCAACGGCAGCAGATCGGGCAACAGAATCACCGTCCACGCCCGCGCGCTGCGCCCGGTCGACATCAACCTCGCCTTCGACGCGACGATCGTCAGAACGAGCGGCAGATTCGGCTACCGGATCGCCTTCAACCTGCCGGACGGCCTCAAGGAGATCTCCCCCGGCTGGTTCGCGCAGGTGCGCACGCTGAACACGGAGATCAGAGCTTTCTGGACGGTCAGAGGCAGAAGAATCCCCTACATCCAGTCGACGACGCTCTGCCCCAAGGCCGGCTTCGTGCCTGCCGCGGCGAGATACTCGTTCATCGACGGCTCCTCGACGGACGTCGAGTCCAGAATCGCCTGCAGACGCTAGGTCTGCTCCTGCTGCGCGCGACTGCGCCCCGGGCCTGAGCCCCGGGGCGCAACGCCCCAGGATCTCCTAAGTTTCGGTTATCAAACGGGCCATGTCCCGACGCCGACCCACCGGTTGGTTGACCGTGGACGCGCTGGTACGCACTCGTTTACCATCGCTCTCATGTCCCCACACAGAGCAGGTCGCACCTTTGCGGCAGCGGCAGCCACGGCGCTGCTGCTCGCCGCCGCTCCGAGCGCGATGGCGGCCTCGTCGACCATCGGCGGCAAGATCGATCCGGTGAAGGGCAAGCCCGGCACGCCGCTCAAGCTGAGCGTCAACTTCACGACCGAGGGCGATCCCGGCGAGAAGTCGGCGACGCTGAGACAGGTCGTCGTCCAGCTGCCGCCCAACGGCGTCCAGAACGCGCAGTTCTTCAAGACGTGCAGCGCCGCGCAGATCAACGCGGCCAAGAGCATCAAGGCGTGCCCGAAGGGCTCGCAGGTCGGCAGAGGCACCCTGAAGGCCGACGTCCCGGCGACCGACGTCTTCGGCGTCCCCGGCACGGTCACGTTCTTCAACGGCAGCAGAAACGGCAAGAGACTGACGATCCACGTCCGCGCGCTGCGGCCGGTCGACATCAACCACGCGTTCGACGCGTCGCTCGTCAAGACCGGCGGCAGATACGGCTACAAGCTGACCGCGAAGATCCCGGACATACTCCAGGAGATCTCCCCCGGCTGGTGGGCGCAGGTCAGAAGATTCAGCAGCACCTTCAACGCCACCACCACGGTGAGAGGCAAGAAGCGCGGCTACATAGAGGCGAAGAGATGCCCGAAGGCCGGCAGAGTCCCGGTCGCCGGTGCCTTCGACTTCACCGAGGGCGCCAGCACCTCCGCGCTCGGCTGGATCACCTGCAAGCCGTAGCGACGACCGCCCCGTCCTGAACGGGAGCACGTCTGACAGCAGCAAAGCGAAGCGCCCGCGGAAGCGGGCGCTTCGTCGTCTCGGAGGTCGAACCGAGCCGCCGGTGCGGGCGGGCCGCGCCGCGGCGCGGTTTGCGCGGCGCCGGCCGGACGCCTAGAAGAAGCTCGGCGGCGCGGCCGCTCTGGCCGCGAGGATCGCGCCGACGAAGAC
>JAEXXR010000262.1 GCA_023405705.1 Actinomycetes bacterium | reverse complement strand
GTCTTCGCCGTCGTCACCGCGCTCGCCGGACTGCTCGGCGCGACCAACCTCGGCACCGCGCTGACCTTCGGGACGATGGCCTTCACGGCCGTGCTCGTCGCGATCATGCTGCTCAGAGACCGCGACGCCTGAGGCGGCGCGCAGGCGCCGCACCAGCGCCCGCTCGATCCGCCGCTCCCGCGCCTCACCGGCCCCACGCCCGCGACCCACCGCCCCGCGCGGCGCGTCGCCGCTCCGAAAGCGGCGCCTCCTGGCCGGCCGGCCAGTACCCTCGGGCGATGACCGTCTCGATGCCGCAGGTCGAAGGGATCACTCACCGCGACGTGTCGGTCCGCGGGATCCGGCTCCACGTCGCCGAGGGCGGTCCGCAGGACGCCCCGCCGGTCCTGCTGCTGCACGGCTGGCCCCAGCACTGGTGGATGTGGCGCGACGTGCTCGTCGAGCTGCAGCGAGATCACCGCGTCATCGCGCCGGACCTGCGCGGCCTCGGCTGGAGCGAGGCGCCGCGCCGCGGCTACGTCAAGCAGGAGCTGGCCGACGACAACATCGCCCTGCTCGACGCGCTCGGGATCGAGAGAGCGTTCCTGATCGGCCACGACTGGGGCGCCTTCACCGGCTTCCTGATCTGCCTGACCGCGCCGGAGCGGATCAGCGCCTACCTCGGCTGCTCGATCCCGCACGTCTGGCCCCCGGCCGAGCGCCCGAGCCTGAAGCGGCTGTCGCAGTTCTGGTACCAAGTCGTGCTCGCCACGCCGGGCCTCGGCCAGGGCCTGATGCGCCAGGGCGAGCTGACCCGCAAGGTGCTGAACGTCGCACGCGTCAACGGCCGCTACAGCGACTACGAGATCGAGCAGTTCGTGAAGGTCCTCCAGCAGCCCGAGCACGCGCTCGCGAGCGCCCACTACTACCGCTCGTTCCTGCTCCACGAGGTCGGCCCGCTGCTGAGAGGCGTCCACCACGACAAGACCCTCACCGTCCCGACCCGCCTGCTGTGGGGCACCGAGGACCCGATCCTCCAGGGCGCCCGCACCGACGAGCACCTCCGCTTCGCCCCCACGATGGAGATCGAGTGGGTCGACGCCACCGGCCACTTCCTCCCCGAGGAGCGGCCGGACCTGGTCGTCGAGCGCGCACGCGAGCTGTTCGGGTCGGCCTAGCGGCCTGGGCCCGGCATCGCGGCCGCGGCGCGACGCCGCGTCACACCGCCTTGCACCACAACAAAACACCGGTTTCTTGACATCGATACCTGGCGCGATTACGTTGGTCCACCAGGCACCCCGCGCGACAGCGGCGCGTGCGGACCGCGGCCGACGGCACGCACCCCTCCCGCGCTCGCGGCTTCTCAATTAACGGAAAGGGGGCACGGCGCAGCACGACAAGGCGAGCTGTGCGGGTCTGCTCGGTCGAATACAGATGGGCGATTCAGCAACCGACGATGTGAGGAACCGATGAAAACACTCACGAAGTGCCTGATCGTGCTCGCCTTGGCCGGCACGACCGTTGCAGCGATCGCTTCGAACGCGATGGCGTCCAGAGCCCTGAGACTGCTCCCCGGCGGCGCGCTATCCGTGTCCGCAAGCGGCCTGCTGACGATGAACGTCAGCGGCATAACGATAATATGCACGGTTGACGTCACTTCGTCGATCAACGGATCGATAGACAAGATCGCGGGCGGCAGCGCCGGCTCCGTCACCGGATTCAACCTCTCGAGATGCAACGACGGTGCGACTGGGTCGCTCGACAGCGCGTCGACGCTGTACTACGGGTCGTTCAGCGGCGTCCTACCGAGCCCGATCACTGGCATCAACACGGTCGCGAACCCGGTGCTCTTCACGCTCAGAGGGGGCGTGTGGTTCGCGAACTGCCAATACAGATCGCAGATCAGCATCGTGTTCCACAGCACGAGCAACTCCATAACCAGCTCCAGCCTCAACGGGACGGCGAGCCCTCTGACGTCCGGGTGCCCCTCGTTCACGATGAGCGGGAGTGGCCTCCCCCTGGTGGGAAGAAGCGTCTCCTTCGTCCTAGCCTGAGCGGACCTCGCCGGAGCGCCGGCCGCGCCATGGCCATTCGGCGTGGCGGGCCTCCGGCAGGCTTTCGCAGCACGACTGGCGGCAGGGGCTACGCTGTGCGGATATGCGCGAGCCGCTGAGAGACGGGCACGGCCGGTCGATCGGAGACGTCCGGGTCTCGGTGACCGACCGCTGCAACTTCCGCTGCCAGTACTGCATGCCGGCGGAGGGGCTGCCGTGGCTGGAGCGGGACGCGCTGCTGCGCTTCGAGGAGATCGCGCGGCTGGTGCGGGTCCTCAGCGAGATGGGCGTCCACGACGTGCGGCTGACCGGCGGCGAGCCGCTGGTGCGGCGCGACTTCCCCCAGCTCGCCGGGATGCTGGCCGCTCTCCCGCACGTGCACGACCTGTCGGTCACGACCAACGGCTTCCTGCTGGAGCGCGACGCGGCGGCGCTGATCGAGGCCGGGGTGAACCGCTTCAACGTCTCGATCGACTCGCTCCAGCGCGACCGCTTCTACGAGCTGACCCGGCGCGACGCGCTGCCGAGGGTGCTCGCCGGGCTGGAGGCGCTCGGGCGCTTCCCCCAGGCCCATCCGATCAAGATCAACGCGGTCGCGCTGCGCGACTTCACCGAGGAGGAGGCGCTGCCGTTCGCGCGCTTCGCCCGCGAGCACCCGTACGAGGTCCGCTTCATCGAGTTCATGCCGCTCGACGCCGACCACACGTGGACCCGCGACCAGGTCCTCTCCGGCGAGGAGCTGCGCGCGATCATCGACGCCGAGTTCCCGCTGGAGCCGGTCGAGCGCGAGCCGTCCGCGACCGCGCGCGTCTGGCGCTTCGCCGACGGCAGAGGCCAGATCGGCTTCATCAACCCGGTCTCCGAGCCGTTCTGCTCCGACTGCAACCGGATCCGGCTGACCGCCGAGGGCAACCTGCGCACCTGCCTCTTCTCGCACGCCGAGACGAGCCTGCGCGACCCCATGCGCGCCGGCGCCTCCGACGACGAGCTGGCGCAGGTCGTCCGCGACGCCGTCTGGCGCAAGGAGCTGAAGCACCGCGTCAACGAGCCGGGCTACGTGCAGCCGGCCCGCACGATGAGCGCGATCGGCGGCTGAGCCGGCCGCAGCGCGCGCCGTGCCGGAGCTGCCGCGGCCGGCTTCGCGGCGCGCAGCCGAAGCCGCGCGCCGTCCCGCTCAGCTCCCCGCGTCCGCCCCCGCGATCGCGGACTCGACGGCGGCGCGGAACTCCTCGACGCCGAAGGCGCCCTCCAGCCGCTGCGCGACTCTGCCGTCGGCGTCGATCGTGAACAGCCACGGCTCGGTCGTCAGGCCGAAGGCGCCGAGCTGCGGGCGCAGGCCTCTCTCCGGGTCGTTGTCGACGTAGATCTCGTTGTGGATGAAGTCGACTCTGTCGCCGTAGGCGGCCTTCAGCTGCTCGGCGATGTCGGCGACCGGGCCGCAGACGCGCGACTGGCAGAGCGCCGGGGTCGCGAACAGCAGCGCGACCGGTCTTCTGCCAAGCGCGTCTCTGAGGTTGACGTCGTGCATCGTCGTCGGCGGCGTGCGCGTGTCGATCTTCGAGACGTCGTTGCCGGCCGAGGCGAGCGTCGGCGTGTCGACGCTGGGCGCGGGGTCGCCGATCGCCGGCACGTCGCTTCTGGGCGCGACTCTGACGTCGGCGCTCGCGCCGTACAGCTCGTCCCCGACTCTCGTCGCCGTCAGCACGAACCAGCGGCCGGGAGACGGCAGGTCGACGTCGGCGTGGTAGATCGCCTTCAGCTCGCCGGCCGTGCTGTTGCTCGTCTGGCTGCGGAAGGCGGTGCGGACCTCCAGCGAGTCGGCCGGGGCGACGAACGGCCCCAGCGCCGGCCCGTCCGGTCTTCTGGCGACGTAGACGGCCGTTCTGCCGTAGACGAAGGCGTTGTCGGCGTCGAGCACGCCGAAGGCGAGGCGGTTGTCGCCGGGCGTGTAGAGCGAGGTCGCGAGACCGGCCTCGAGGCCCGGTCTCATCGTGTCGGCGAGCTGCTGGAGCGTTCTGCCGTCGGGCGACGGGAACTCGGCGGCGGTCGGGTTCGCGGCGCTCGCGAGCTCGGGCGAGGAGGCGGGCGCCGGTCTGGCGTTGGGCGACGTGGCGCCGCCGCCCTCGCTGCTGCCGCCGCAGCCGGCGAGCGCCGCCGCGGCAAGGCAGAGGGACGCGAGCGCGGCCGGGAGACGGACGGACATGAGC
>JAEXXR010000259.1 GCA_023405705.1 Actinomycetes bacterium | reverse complement strand
CGCCCGCGGCGCCCGAGCCGACGCCCACGCCGCCCGCCCCCTCGCTCACCCCAGCACCTCGTACCCGAGCACCGCGTCGTCGTGGAAGGGGAGGATGCGGGCCTCGGGGATCGCCTTGATCTTCAGGATCGAGTCGTAGGTCTCGATCGGGTCGATGTGCATGCCGGTCGGGATCACGGTGTAGGTGCCCTTCGACAGCACGTCCTCGGAGGGCCAGAAGTTCTCCGCGATCGTGCACATGCCGACGATCACGTGCGGGCCCTCTGCGGTCTGGACGATCACCGACTGGCCGGCGGGGGAGTGGCCGGGGGTGACGAGCAGGTCGAGGCCCGGGAGGATCTCCTGGTCGCCGTCGAGCAGCTCGATCCCGAGCGCCTCGATCGCCTCGTACGTCGCGCGCGGCGCGTAGGTGGAGGCGAACAGCGGATGCGCCGGGATCTGCTCCCACTCCTTCCGCTGGACGACGACCCGCGCCCCGGAACCCGCCAGCTTGGGCGTGTTCATCGTGTGGTCCCAGTCGAGATGGGTCTGGATCAGCAGGTCGATCGCGCTGAAGTCGAGGCCCTGCTCGGCGAGGCGCTCCTCCAGCGGGACGACGTCCTGGACGTCGGCGAACTGCTCGCCGGCGAGCATCAGCGGACCGTCGCCGGGGCGGACCTTGTCGGCGTAGTCGGCGGCGCTGCAGCCGGTGTCGACGAGCACGTTGTGGGTGCCGTCCTGCAGCAGCCACGAGACGTACGGGATGTCGACCTTCTCGCCGAAGTTGTGCATGTAGGTGAAGCGGGACTTCTCTCGCTGTGGGCCGATCGCGACGACGAGCGGGGTGATCTTCCAGTCCGGCACGGCTGCCTGCCCTCCAATTCTTGACTAAGCCGGTCTAGATGATACAACTCTTCCTGTGTGAGCGCACAGGACGCTCACGGACTCTCTTCACTCGAACCACTGGAGGACCGGTGGACACCGGACGCTTCTCACCGCGGCGCATGCTCGCCCTGACGCTGCTGCTCACGACTCCCGCGCTCGCCCTGGGTGCCTGCGGCTCAGACGACGACAGCTCTGCCAGCGCCGGTTCCAGAACCGACGGCGCGGCGGCGGCGACCACCAGCGGCGACCCGATCAAGGTCGGCTCGCTCTTCTCCGTCACCGGCCCGCCGGCGGTCGTCGGCGACAAGATGCGCAAGGGCCTCGAGCTCGCCGTCGACGAGCTGAACGCGGCCGGCGGCGTCGAGGGCCGCAGACTGGAGATCGTCTTCTACGACCCGGCCGGCGACACCGCCAAGGCCGTCGACCAGACGCGCCGCCTGATCTCCCGCGACGACGTCGACGTCGTCGTCGGCGGCGGCAGCCAGTCGGGCATCGCGCTCGCGATGCAGCCGCTGCTCCAGCGCGCCGACACGCTGTTCATGGCGACCGAGGGCGCGCGCGAGATCGTGCAGCCCGCCGACGAGAGACCGACGACCTTCAAGTCGACCTTCAACGACACGGTCATCCTCCAGCGCACCGCCGACTTCTGGAACGCGCGCGGCATCAGAGGCGTCGGCTTCCTGCCCGACACGTCGGGCTTCGGCGAGTCGGCGAAGGCGGAGCTGGAGAGAGTCGCTCCGGAGGCCGGGATCGAGCTGCAGAGCGAGAGCTTCGACCCGACCGCGACCAACCTCACGCCGCAGCTGACCAACCTGCGCAGAGCCGAGCCGGGCGCCTACCTCGCCTGGACGACGACGCCGGCCGCGACGACGTTCATAAAGAACGCGCAGCAGCTCGGCCTCGACAGAAACCTGCTGCAGCTCGGCTTCGGCTCCGCCGATCCGGCCTTCTTCGAGCAGGCCGGCGCGGCCGCCAGAGGCGCGCTGCTGTCGGCCGGCAAGCTGCCGGTCTACGACAGACTCCCGGACAGCGATCCGCAGAAGGAGCTGATCACCAGATTCGCCGAGGCATACGAGGCGAAGTACGGCGAGCCGGCGAACGTCTTCGCGGCGCAGGCCTACGACGGCGTCCAGCTCGTCGCGCAGGCGATCTCCGCGGCCGGCGGCGACCTCTCCGGCGAGAAGCTCGCGGAGGCGCTGGAAGGCCTCGGCTCCTACCAGGGCGTCAACGGCGACTTCAGATACACCGCCGAGGACCACTCGGGCCTGGGCGTCGACGCGGTCGCGATCTCGGAGTGGGACGGCAGACGGTTCGTGCCGGCCAGAGACGGGCTGCCGGGCGAGTAGCGCCCGCGCGACCTCGCACCTGAAGGACCTCCCATCGGCATGACGGCACGACGATGACCGACTTCCTCCAGCTCACCTTCTCCGGCTTGACGACCGGAGCCGCGTACGCGCTCGTCGCGCTCGGCTTCGCGATCGTCTTCCGGGGGACGCGGGCGATCAACTTCGCGCAGGGCGAGTACGTGATGCTCGCCGGCGTGACGGCGGGCGCGCTGCACCAGTGGGCCGACCCGCCGGTCGCGGTCGTCGTCGTCGCCGTCGTGCTGATGGGAGCGCTGTGCGGACTGGCCACCGAGGTGATCTGCGTCCGCTTCAACCGCCGCCCAGACCCGCACACCGTCACGCTCGCGACGATCGGCCTCGGCGTCGCGATCAAGGCGGTCGTGCTGCTCGTCACCGACCGCAAGGCGTACACGCTGCCGGGCTTCTCCGGCGACGCGACGCTCGGGATCGGCGGCGCGGTGCTCGACGCGCAGGCGATCTGGAACTGCGCGCTGGTCGCGATCGCCGCGATCGCGCTCGCCGCCTTCCTGCGCTGGCTGCCGCTCGGGACCGCGCTGCGCGCCTCCGCCGACGACGGCGAGATGGCGG
>JAEXXR010000158.1 GCA_023405705.1 Actinomycetes bacterium | reverse complement strand
GTCGGCGACCGCGTGCGGCTGGCGGCGCCGGGGCTGCCGGCGATCGAGGGCGTCGTCGACTACGCCACGCCCGCCTTCCTCGGCGTGCGCGGCGACGACCTCCTCTTCCGCGTGTACGGTCGCGAGTCGTGGGGCGACCCCTCGACGGTCGCGCTGCACCTGTTCGACCCCGCCGCCGACGCGGCCGCGGCCGAGCGGGCATGGAAGGAGTGGATCACGACGACGGAGGCGGTGGCCTGATGCCCCAGTACGCAGTCCTGCTCTACGAGCGCGTCCCCCCGGAGGAGCTGCCGAGAGAGGTGATGGACGGGCACATCGCGATGCCGGGGAAGGTCGAGGCGCTCGGCGGCCGGATCGTCGCCGGGCTGGCGCTGCGCGACCAGACGACCGCGACCTCGATCCGCGGAGACCTGCTCACCGACGGCCCCTTCATCGAGACGAAGGAGGAGCTCGGCGGCCTCTTCGTCATCGAGGCGCGCGACCTCGACCACGCGCTCGCGCTGGCGAAGCTGACGCCGATCGTGGACGGCGGCGTCGAAGTGCGGCCGCTCGTCGACTTCCAGGTGCTGGAGGGATCCTGAGCGGCGCCGTCGCAGCCGCGGTCGCCGAGGCGCACCGGCGCGAGTGGGCCTTCGTGCTCGCCGCGACGGTGCGCGTCGTGCGCGACCTCGACCTCGCGGAGGAGAGCGTGCAGGAGGCGTACGTGACCGCGCTCTCCGCCTGGGAGCGTGACGGCGTGCCGGCTCGGCCCGGCGCCTGGCTGACGACGGTCGCGCGGCGGATCGCGCTCAACGCGCTCGCGCGCGGCCGGACGCTGGAGCGCAAGCTGCCGCTGCTGATCGAGCGGGAGGAGCCCGCGGGGCCTCGACCGCCGGTTGGCCTCGGCGCGTCCGGTCGCGTGCCGGCTGGCGCGGGAGGCTGCGCGACGGGCGGAGCAGGCGCCGGCGGCGGAAACGACGACCAGTTCGGCGAGGGGGACCCGGCCGACGCGATCCCCGACGATCACCTCCGGCTCGTCTTCACCTGCTGCCACCCGGCGCTGGCGCGGGAGGCGCAGGTGGCGCTGACGCTGCGGCTGGTCTGCGGCGTCGCGACCCCCGACGTCGCGCACGCCTTCCTGGTCTCCGAGCCGACGATGGCGGCGCGGATCACGCGCGCGAAGAAGAAGATCGCCGCCGCCGGCATCCCCTACGCGGTGCCGGCGCCAGAGGAGCTGCCGGAGCGGCTCGACGCGGCGCTGACGGTCGTCCATCTGCTCGCCGCGACCGCGCACGCCGCGCCGACCGGCGAGCGGCTCGTGCGCGACGACCTCGCCGACCGGGCGCTCGACCTCGCGCGCACGCTCCACGCGCTGCTGCCGCAGGAGCCGGAGACGGCCGGCCTGCTCGCGCTCGTGCTCGTCCACCGCGCCCGCCGCGCGACCCGCACCGACGCGGACGGGCGCCTGCTCCGCCTGGAGGAGCAGGACCGCGCGCGCTGGGACCGCGACGAGATCGCGGAGGCCGACCGGCTGATCGTCGCCGCGCTGAAGGTGGGGCCGGCCGGCCGCTTCACGCTGCAGGCGGCGATCGCGGCGCTGCACGCGCAGGCGCCGAGTCATGCCGAGACCGACTGGCCGCAGATCGTCGAGCTGTACGACGCGCTGCTGCGCGTCTGGCCCTCGCCGGTCGTCGCGCTCAACCGCGCGGTCGCGGTCGCCGCGGTCGACGGGCCGGCGGCGGGGCTGGCGGAGGTCGACGCGGTCGAGGCCGACGGCCGCCTCGCCGGCTACCGCTACCTGCACTCGACGCGCGCCGAGCTGCTCAGCCGCCTCGGCCGCCACGCCGAGGCCGCCGACGCCTACCGCGCCGCGCTCGCGCTGACCGCGAACGAGGCCGAGCAGGCGTTCCTGGAGGCGCGGTTGTCCCACTTTGACATGGACTAGATGCTATGGCAGGCTAGCGCCGTCGCCGGGGGCGGTGATGCGATGGCGCGCCCTCGTGTCCCGCGGCCCACATCGCCGTCGTGTTGGGGAGATCACGCAATGCACCTGCATCGCCCGCGTTCGCGCGGCCACGGCGGGGCGCTCGCCCGTGCGCTCGTCGCCGCGCTGCTCGCCGCACTCGCCTGCCTCGCCCTGCCGGCGCTCGCCGCCGCCAGAACCTACGACGTGACCGCCGCGCCCTACTCGGCCAGAGGGAACGGCGTCACGAACGACCGCCTCGCGATCCAGCAGGCGATCGACGACGCCTCAGCGGCCGGCGGCGGCACCGTCCTCGTCCCGGCCGGCAGAACGTTCCTGACCGGCGGGATCCGGCTGAAGTCGAACGTCGTCTTCCAGCTCGACGGGATCCTCAGACAGAGCCTCGACGTCACCCACTACGACACGCCACCGATGCTCGGCCAGGACGTCCCCGGCTCCAACCTCAACTGGGACTCGACCGCCTTCCACAACCAGCCGTTCGTCTTCGCCGCCGACGCCAGCAACGTGACGCTGACGACGAGCGGCAGAGGGACGATCGAGATGGGCGTCGCGGCCAGCCCCGGCTTCAACATCCGCCTCGACGCGATCGGCTTCCGCGACGTCGACGGCTGCTGGATCAACAACGTCACGACGCAGAACGTGATCGGCTTCAACATCACGCTGGTCCGCGCCGACCACTGCAACATCACCGGCACGTACCTCAACTCGAAGGCTGGGAGCCTCGGCAGCGACGGCGTCAACATCACCGGCTCCCAGCACGTCAAGGTCCTCTACAACCACATCGACGCGGGTGACGACGGCCTCTACATCGCCGTCTCCTACGGCGACCCGCGCTTCACCGGGCCGTGGCGCGCGCCCGAGATCGGCGGCGCCGCGCGCTACATCGAGATCGCCAACAACGAGGTGCGCGACTTCGGCGAGCAGAACGCCTTCACGCTGATCCCGTGGGGCAGCCTCGACCCCGACCAGCGCAACGTCGAGATATCCGACGTCTCGATCCACGACAACACGTTCATAGCCGACGTCGCGCAGGCGGTCGACTGCCGCTGCGACAACCCGTGGAGAGGCACCAGAAGATACTTCCAGGACACCGATCGAGGCGACCAGTCGCCGATGACGCGCTTCTCGATGTGGAACAACACCTTCACCTCGAGAAACAGAATCCCGCACTTCCCGACCTGGGTCGGCGCGACCTTCACCGACTCGACCTTCGGCGGCCTGACCGGCGCGCCGGGGACGATCAGAAACAGCCCGTCGGTGCTGAACGGCGACTTCGAGCGGACCGGCACGGCGTGGTGGTCGATCGGCGGCGTCGGCGGGGCGACGAACGACCCGACCAGACTGCCGGCGGCGGCCGGCACGGCGCTGAGAGCGCTCGGCAGCGGCTGGGCCGGCTTCGTGCTGCCGAACGGCACCGCCACGACCAGCCTCGTGCAGGGCCTCGGGCTGGAGAGCGCGGCCGACCTCGGGCTGCCGCTCGCCGGCGTCTCCGGCTCGGCCAGATACACGCTCGACGCGACCGTCGTGACGAGCGGCCAGCCGTTCCGCCTCTACGCCCACGACACCTGCACGAACACGACGCTCGCGCAGACGACCGTCTCCAACACGACCGCGAGACGCGTCTCGCTGCCGATCACGGTGACGAGCAGCTGCGGTCGCGTCCATCTCGGCATCGACCGCGGCACCGCGACGAGCGGCTGGGCGCTGATCGACGACGTCGAGCTGCGCGGCCAGGTCGTCGGCAACGAGGACCCGTCGCTGCGGACCGTCGGCACGTGGGGTCGCGACTGGGGCGCCGACATGGGCGGCACCCACCACCACGACAACGGCGCCGGCAACACGATCACGATCCCCTTCACCGGCACGCGCGGCAGGGTGATCGCGCCCAGGCAGCCGGGCTACGGGATCGCGTCGGTCTCGGTCGACGGCGGGACGCCCGTCAACGTCGACCTCTACGCGGCCTCGAGCAGATGGGCCCAGCAGGTCTTCGACACCGGCGTGCTGCCGTACGGCAGACACACGATCAAGCTGACCGTGACCGGGACGAAGAACGCCGCGTCGAGCGGGACGTGGGTGGCGTTCGACGCGCTGCTGGTCGACTAGGTCGTGCGGCGGGCGCTGTGACGGGCGGGCGCGCGCGGGACGCGCCCGCCCGCCGGCCCGTCTACCGCGACAGGTAGCGGACGACCGCCAGCACGCGCCGGTGGTCGTCCGCGTCGGTGCTCAGGCCGAGCTGGTCGTAGACGTTGGAGACGTGCTTGACGACGGCCTTCTCGCTGATCACCAGCCGCTCGGCGATCGCGGCGTTGGAGCGGCCCTCGGCCATCAGCGCGAGCACGTCGCGCTGGCGGTCGGTGAGCGCGTCGAGCGGGTCGCCGTCGGGCCGGGCGCGCCCGAGCAGCGTCCCGACCAGCTCGGGGTCGAGCACGGTGCCGCCGGCGCAGACGCGGCGCACGTCGGCACAGAACTGGTCGAGCTCGCCGATCCGCTGCTTCAGCAGGTAGCCGACGCCGGCCGGCCGGTCGCCGAGCAGCTCGGCGGCATAGCGGCGCTGCGCGTGCTGGGAGAGGACGAGGACGGCCGTCTCGGGCAGCGCGGCGCGGATCGCGAGCGCGGCGCGCAGGCCCTCGTCGCCGTGGGTCGGCGGCATGCGGATGTCGGTGACGACGAGGTCGGGACGGTGGTCGAGCGCGGCGATCGCGAGCTGCTCGCCGTCGGAGGCGGTCGCGACGACCTCGAAGCCCTCGCGCTCCAGCACCATCGACAGCCCCTCGCGCAGGAGCGTCTCGTCCTCGCCGATCACGACCCGCACGGGACCTCCGCGACGATCCGCGTGCCGCCGCCGGGCGGGCTGTCGACGGCCAGCGTGCCGTTCAGCACGTCGAGCCGGTCGGCGAGGCCGCGCAGGCCGGTGCCCGCGGCAGCCGCGCCGCCGCGACCGTCGTCGCGGACCTCGATCCGCAGGCCGGCCGCGGTCGCCTCGACGGCGACGTGCGCCCGGGTCGCGTCGGCATGCTTCACCACGTTCGCGAGCGCCTCGGAGATGACGAACC
>JAEXXR010000148.1 GCA_023405705.1 Actinomycetes bacterium | reverse complement strand
GGTCGGCGAGGCCGGTCCGGGCCAGCCACTCCTCGGCCTCTGCGCGCGCCTGCCCGCGGCGGACCCCGCGGCGCCGCAGTCCGAAGGCGACATTGTCGCGCGCGGTGAGGTGCGGGAACAGGTGCGGCTCCTGCCCGAGCAGCACGACACCCCGGCGTTGCGGCGCGACCTGCCGTCCGGGCGTGGACACGTCGCGGCCGCCCCCCCGCACGTGTCCCTCGCGGGAGCGCAGCAGCCCCGAGACCACCGCCAGGAGGGTGGACTTGCCGGCGCCGCTCGGACCCATGACGGCGATGACCTCGCCGCCGGCGACGGTGACCGCGGCATCCAGGACGAACCCGCGCCGCCGCACGACGACGTGCGCGTCGAGCGCCGCGCCGGTCACCGTCCGACCGCCGCGCTCGATGGTCCCGGTCGCCAGGCGCGCACGAGCAGCAGCACCGCGACGGCGGTGATCAGCAGGAGGAGCGACAGCGCCACCGCCGTCCCCTGCGAGACGCCCGCGCCATTGAAGGCGGTGTAGATCGCGAGGGGCATCGTCTGGGTGACGCCGGGGGCGTTGCCGGCGAACAGGGCCGTCGCGCCGAACTCGCCGACCGCGCGCGCGAAGCACAGCACGATGCCGGCCAGCAGTCCCGGCGCCGCGAGTGGCAGCGTCACCCGCCAGAGGATCCGCCACCGTCCCGCGCCGAGCGCCGCGGCGGCCTGTTCGTAGCCGACGCCGGTGGCCCGCAGCGACCCCTCGAGCGCGAGCACGAGGAACGGCAGCGCGACGAAGGCCTGCGCGATGACGACGGCCGCCGTTGTGAACGGCACCTGGATGCCGACCTCGCCGAGCAGCCGGCCGAGCCACCCGTTGCGGCCGAGCAGGAACAGCAGCGCGACGCCGCCGACCATCGGCGGCAGGACGAGCGGCACCGTCACGACGGCACGCAGCAGTGCCGCGACGCGCGCGCCGGACCGGGCGATGAGCAGGGCCAGCGGCACGCCGAGCACGGCGCACACCACGGTGGCGGTCGCGGCGGTCACCACCGACAGTCCGAGCGCCGACAGCGCCGCCGGCGAGGTCACGTCGGCCCAGAGCGTCGACCAGTCCACACGGCCGACGAGAGCGGTGAGCGGCACGACGAGCAGGGCGAGACCCAGCACGGCAGGCACCACCAGCACCTGCGGCACGAACCCCCGCCGCTCGCTCATCGGCTCGCCATGCCGCCGACGGTCCGGCCGGCGGTCACGGCGCCCCGAATCCGAGCGCGCTCAGCACCTGCTGGCCCCGGTCCGACAGCACGAACGCGACGAACGCGCTCGCCGCCTCGGGGTTCGCAGCACCGTTCAGCGCGACCAGGGGGTAGGTGTTCACGACCGCGTCGGCGCCGGGAGTGTCGACCCTCTCGACGTCGGTCGTCGTGGCCGCATCGGTCACGTACACGAGCCCCGCGTCGGCCTCGCCGCTCGCCACTTTCGTCAGCACCGCCGTCACATTCTGCTCATAGCTGTCGACGGATGCCGTCACGCCGGCGTTCTGCAGGAGTGTCGCCGACGCCGCGCCGCAGGGCACCTCGGCGGCGCACAGGACGACGTCGAGGTCGGGCTTCGCGAGATCGGCGAGACCCGTCACGCCACCGGGATTCCCCGTCGGGACGACGAGCGTGAGCACGTTCGTGGCGAACGGCTCGGGGTCGCTCGCGAGACCGGCATCCACGACCTTCTGCATGTTCTTCTCGTCGGCCGAGGCGAACACGTCGACGCGGGCGCCCTCGATGATCTGCGTCGCGAGCGTCGACGACCCGTCGTAGCTGATCGGCAGGACATCGACCTCGGGGTGGGCGGCCTCGAACTCGGCCGCGAGCTCGTCGAAGGCGGCGGCGAGGGAGGCCGCGGCCGAGATCGTCAGGCTGCCCGACAGCGTCGCGGCGGCGTCCGTCTCCGATGGCGTCGCCGCCGGAGCGGTGTCTGCGGACGCGCAGCCGGTGAGGGCGAGGACGGCGGCGGCCACGGCGGCCAGGGCGGTGAGCGATGTGCGGCGCATGATCAGTCCCTCGGGGTCTCGACGATGACGGTGGTGGCCTTGACGACGGCGACGGCGAGCGAGCCGGGCTCGAGGTTCAGCTCCCGGACAGCCTCGGCCGACATGAGGGAGACGACGCGGTGGGGCCCGGACTGGATGTCGACCTGCGCCATGACCCCGTCGACCTGGACGCGCGTGACGAGGCCCGTGAAGCGGTTGCGGGCGCTGGAGAGTACGTCGGTGGGGTCGCCGGGCAGGCGAGCGAGCTCGACGGCCTTGGCCGCGAGGTCGGCGCCGGGGATCTCGACGGGGGTCCTGCCGGTCGTCGACAGGACGCCCTGGTCGACCCACCGGCGCACGGTGTCGTCGCTGACGCCCAGCAGACGGGCGGCGTCGGAGATGCGGTATGCGCTCATGCAGCCAACCTATCCCGCACACGCGGATCTCTCACCGGCTTTATTCCGCAGCCGCGGTTTCCACGTTCGACGCGCGCCCGCCACCGCACACCCGGAGGGTTACCCTGATCCCATGCCGCTGCCCCCGCTCGTCGCGCCCGTCGCCGCGCTCCCCGCAGACGAGCGCGAGCGCACGCAGCGGCACGCCGTGCTGCGCGGTTTCGGCGAGGAATCCCAGCGCCGCCTGGCGGCGGCGCACGTCGCGATCGTGGGCGCCGGGGGCCTCGGGTCACCGGCCGTGCTCGCCCTCGCGGCCGCAGGTGTCGGCATCCTGACCGTCATCGACGATGACGCCGTCGATCTGCCGAACCTGCAGCGGCAGGTGCTGCACCGTCTCGCCGACGTGGGCGCCCCGAAGGTCGACTCCGCCGTTCGCGCCGCAGCCGAGCTCAGCCCTCACACGGTCGTCCGCGCCGTGCGCGAGCGGCTGGATGCCGGCAACGCCGACGCCCTCCTCTCGGGCGCCGACCTCGTCATCGACGGCTCCGACACCTTTGCGACCCGCGCGGTCGTCGCGGCCGCCTGCGAGCGGCTCGGCGTGCCGCTCGTGTGGGGCGTGGTGCAGGAGTTCCACGCCCAGGTGACGGTGTTCTGGTCGCGGCCCCCCGCCGGCCGCGAACCCGTCGTGCTCGCCGATCTGCACCCGCCGGACCAGGCGGGCGAAGCCCCCAGCTGCGCGGCGGTGGGGGTGCTCGGCGCCCTGACGATGCAGGTCGGGTCGCTCCTGGCCGCCGAGGCCGTCAAGCTCATCACCGGTGTCGGCGAACCGCTCCTCGGCCGCGTGCTGCTCATCGACGCATTGCAGGGGCGGACGACGGACGTGCCGCTGCACTCGGCATCCGCCGCCGCGCCGACGCCCGCCGGCCCCGCCCCCGCGCCGGCCGCACCGGAGCCGATCCCGCACGTCACGGCGGCCGAGATGCTCGCGGCGCAGGCCGACGAGGCGGCGACGCTCCTCGACGTGCGCGAACCGTGGGAGACGGATGCCGGGATCGTCCGCGACTCCGTCCTGATCCCGCTCGGCACGTTCCTCGCCGATCCGTCCGCGCTCGAGGCGGACGGCCCCGTCGTCGTCATCTGCGCGCACGGGATCCGCGCACTGCAGGCCGCCGAGACGCTGCGCGCCCGCGGCGTCGACGCGCGCGTGCTCGCGGGCGGACTGGCGGCGTGGTCGTGAGCGCGATGGCGACGGTCGAGGAGCATCTCGCCGGCATCCTCGCCGTCGTCGTGCCGCTGCCGGCCGTCACGGTGGCGCTGCCGGATGCCGCGGAGCGCACGCTCGCCGCGCCCGCCCGCGCCCGCGTCGATCTGCCGCCGTTCGACAACTCCGCGATGGACGGGTTCGCCGTCCGGTACGCCGACGTCGCGGCGGCCGGGGACACGCCGCGGCGGCTGCGGGTCGTGGC
>JAEXXR010000127.1 GCA_023405705.1 Actinomycetes bacterium | reverse complement strand
GCACTGCGCCGGTTCGCAGCGGCGCGGGGAGCTGCCCGTCGGCCGCCGGCACGACGCGCGCCAGCAATGCCAGCAGCACATGCGCGGCGTTCGCGGCCGCACCACCGTAGAGACCGGAGTGCAGCGGCGCCTCGGCCGTCGTGACGGCGACGTCGGCGGTGACGAGCCCGCGCTGGCCGAGCGCGATCGCAGGCGTGCGCTCGTCGACCATCGCCACGTCGAAGGCGACGGCGAGGTCCGCGCCCTCGGCGTCGGTGGCGAGCCAGTCGGCGAAGCTCGTGCCGCCGCTCTCTTCCTCACCCTCGACGACGACGCGGACGTCGACCGGGAGCGCGCCGGCGGCATGCAGCTCGCACGCGGCGTGCAGCAGCGCGTGGAAGTTGCCCTTGTCGTCAGAGGCGCCGCGGGCGTAGAGGCGGCCGTCGCGGAGCCGCGGCTCGAACGGCGGCGCGCTCCACGCGGCCGGGCTGCCCGGGTCCTGTACGTCGTAGTGGCCGTACAGCAGGACCGTCGGCACCTCGCCGCCGTGCGCGCGCGTCGCGCGCAGGCGGCCGTGCACGAGCGGCGCCGGCCCGGTCCCGACGAGGCTCGCGTCGCCGCCGGCGCGCGTGATCCGCCGTCGCGCCCACTCGGCCGCGGCGCGCAGCGCGCGCGGGTCGGCCGCGGCGCCGGTGGAGACAGACGGGATTCGCAGCCACGAGATGAGGTCGTCGAGCATCGCTGAAATTCGGAAGGTGACAGGAGCGTTGACAGAAAGTTACATCGGAGGATAGGATCGTTCAACGATATGACTGCTGACGCCGCCTCATCCGACGCCGCGACCGGGAACGCCGCGGGCGACGCCCTCGCCGCGCTGGCTCCGCGCGCGGACTTCCCCGTGCTCGAGGAGCTGACATACCTGAACTCGGCCTCGATCGGCCTGATCCCTCAGCCGGTCCAGGACGCCGCGCGCGAGTTCGATCGCGAGATCGCCTCGCGCGGGACGACCTGGTTCGACGAGCAGCAGGAGACCGGCGTGCTGGAGCGGGCCCGCCTCGCCGGCGCGCGTCTGCTCAACGCGGATCCCGACCTCGTCGCGATCCCGTCGAGCGCGACCGAGGCGCTGTCGCAGGTCGCGCTGCACCTCAAGCCGCCGGCCGGCAGCAATGTCGTCTCGATCGACATCGAGTTCCCGAGCGTCGTCTACCCGTGGGTGCGGGTGGCGGAGGACACCGGCGCGGAGGTGCGACTGGTGCGCGCCTTCGACGACCCGGCCTCGCTGTCGGTCGACGCCGTCGCCGAGCTGGTGGACGAAAGAACCTCCGTCATCTGCGTCAGCCACGTCCAGTTCGCGACCGGCGCGGTGCTCGACCTGGGCCGGCTCTCGGAGCTCGCCAGAGCGCACGACGCGAAGCTCGTGATCGACGCCACGCAGTCGGCGGGGATGGTCGAGATCGACGTCGAGCGGACGCCGGTCGACGTCCTGTTCGCCGGTGGGTACAAATGGCTCTGCGGCCCGTTCGGCGCGGCCCTGCTGTATCTCCGGCCCGAGGTGCTCGACGGGTGGCGGCCTGCGCTGGTCGGCTGGCGCAGCACCCCCGATCCCTATGAACTCGACGCGCGCACGCTGCGGTACGCCGAGTCGGCTCGACGGCTGGAGTTCTCGACGATGTCGTACACCGCCGGACAGGCGCTGGGCGGCTCGATCGAGTACGTGCTCGACCTCGGGGTGGAGCGGATCGAGGCGCACGATCGCGCGCTCGCCGACCGCCTGATCGCCGGCCTCGACGCGCTCGGCGCCGAGGTGCTCACGCCGCGCGCGCCGGAGGGGCACGCCGGCACCGTCAGCGCGCGCTACCCCGGTCGCGACGGCGAGGAGGTCGCGATGGCGTTGAACGCCGCTGGGGTGATCGTCTCACCGCGCTTCGGCGCATCGCGCTTCTCCGCCCACGCGTTCAACGACAGCGTGGACGTTGACCGCGCGCTCGAGGTGCTCGCGGGCATCCTCTCCTGATTCACCGTGAGCTGACCGTCACGCACCGGGCTCTGCGGGGCCCACGACCAACCCGTCAGGAAAGAGAGACAAGTCTATGTTGAGACGCATCGCGGCGGCACTGGTGCTGCCGTCGGTCGCCGTGCTCGCGATCGCGGGCTGCGGCGGCACATCCGGTGGTGACTCCGGCTCGTCGACCGGCGCGTCGGGGACGGCGACGTCGCTGAACCCCAGAGGCGCGCCGGCCGCGGGGGCGACGTTCAGCTACGCGATCGGCACGGACCCGGGCGCGCTGGACCCGGCGACGAACATCACGTCGGAGGCGACCCGGCTGTTCACCTTCGCCTACGACTTCGTCGTCGTGCCGGACGCGGACAACAGAATCGTCGGCAACCTCGCGACCAGGTGGAGAGTCGCTCCGAGAGTCGTCACCTTCCAGATCCGCGACGACGTCACCTGCTCCGACGGCAGCCCCGTCACGCCGTCGGTGATCGGGCAGAACCTCGAGTACTTCCAGAGCCCCGACGTCCAGTACCCCGCGCTCGGCACGCTCGACTACAGAGTCGCCGCCGACGACGCGCGCGGGAGACTGACGATCCGCTTCGGCGAACCGACGCCCTTCGTGCTGCAGGCGCTCGGCTTCGTCCCGATCGTCTGCGGCAGAGGCCTCAGAGACCGCTCGCTGCTCAAGCGCCAGACGAGCGGCTCGGGCCCGTTCGTGCTCAGCGAAGCGGTGCCAAACGACCACTACGCCTTCGACGTGCGCGAGGGCTACAGATGGGGTCCCGACGGCGCCGCCACCTCAGACCCGGGGACGCCGGCGAGACTCGTCCTGAGAGTCGTCCCGAACGAGACGACCAGCGCGAACCTGCTGCTCAGCGGCGACCTGACCGCGGCGGTGGTGCGCGGCTCCGAGCAGACGCGCCTGACCGCCCAGAAGGCGCCGTCGCTCGCGAAGGCGCTCGGCATCACGCAGATGTTCTTCAACGAGGCCGACGGACGGCCTGCCGCCGACCCGGCGGTGCGCAGAGCGCTGACGATGGCGACCGACCGCGCGTCGGTCGCGAAGGTCGGCAAGGGCACGGTCGGGGACAGCATCATGGCCCCGGCGCTCAATCCCTGTCCGGCGCCCGCGCAGGGTGACGCGATACCGGCCTACGACCCCGGCGCCGCGGCGCAGCTGCTCGACGAGGCGGGCTGGAGAAAGGGCGGCGACGGCGTCCGCGTCAAGGACGGCCAGCGGCTGGAGATCCGCATGCTCGGCTTGACCGGTATCGGCACGGCGCTGAGAGCCGGCACCGAGCTGATCGCGCAGAGCTGGCGTGATCTCGGCATCGACGTCGAGACGCGCGTGATGGCGGAGGGGCCGGCAGTCGAGTCGCTCTCCGACGGCAGCTGGGACGCGTTCCCGCTGCTCAACGTCGGCACCACCGCGCCGTCGCAGTTCGTCCCGTTCGTCTCGGGCGCGACGCCGCCGAAGGGCTCCAACTGGGGCCACGTCGAGAACGCGGCGTACGACAGACTGGTCGCCGAGGCGGCCACGACCGTCGGCGAGGAAGCGACGTGCCGCAAGTGGGACGAGGCCGAGGCCGCGCTCGTCGGCGCCGCCGACGTCGTGCCGATGGTCGCGCTCGACACCGTCTGGTTCACCGACGGCACGACCTCGTTCGAGGTCTCCGGACTCGGGATCGTCCCGACCAGCATCCGGATGCACGAAGGCTGACCGATGCGCCGTACCTGGATCCGATTCGCCCTGTGGCGGACGGTCGTGCTGATCGCGTCGCTGGCGACGCTCGTCGTCGCGACCTTCCTGATCACCCACCTCGTGCCGGGGGACCCGGCGCGAGCCGGGCTCGGGCCGACCGCGAAGGCGAGTCAGGTCGAGGCGCGGCGTGCGACGCTCCACCTCGACGAGCCGCTGCCGGCGCAGCTGCGCAGCTACGTCGGCGGCGTCTTCACGGGTGACCTCGGCAACTCGTTCGCCACCGGGCAGCCGGTCGCGGAGATCGTCCGCGACCGCTTCCCGGCGACGCTGCGGCTCGCGCTCGCGACGTTCGTCGTCACGCTGCTGGTCGGGCTCCCGCTGGGGATGGCGATGGCGGTGCTGGGCCGCGGCGGTCGACACCGTGCGGCCCAGGGCGCCTTCTCGTTCACGACCGGTCTGATGATCTCCGTGCCCGACTACCTGATCGCGACCGGTCTGGTCGCGCTGTTCGGCGTGGCGCTCGGCTGGCTGCCGATCGCCGGCGACGAAGGCTGGACCTCCTACGTCCTGCCGGTCGCCGCCTTCTCGGCGCTGTCGGTCGGGATGCTCGCGCGCATGGCCCGCGTCGAGATGGCGGGCGTGCTCGGCGAGGAGTACATGCGCGTCGCGCGCGGCAAGCGGCTGCCCGACCGAGCGCTCTACCTGCGGCACGCGCTGCCGAACGCGCTGACCGCGACGTTGACCTTCAGCGGCCTGATCCTCGGCGGCTGTCTCGCCGGGACGGTCGTGATCGAGAACGTGTTCGCCTGGCCCGGCCTCGGCTCCGCGGTCGTGCAGGCGATCCAGGACAAGGACTACCCGTTGGTGCAGGCGATCGTCCTGCTGCTCGGCAGCATCGTGCTCGTCGTCAACTTGGCGATCGACGTGCTGCTGGGGATCCTCGACCCGCGCGTGCTGACGCGCGAGGAGGGCTGAGCGATGCGGCGACCCGCATGGCTTACCCCCGGCCGCGCGCTCGTGCTGCTCGGCTTCGCCGCGCTCGTGCTGCTGGCGGTCTTCGGTCCGCTGCTGTGGGACGGCAGAGCCGGGGACGTCGACGTGCTCGCGATCGACGCCGGCGCCTCCGCCGCGCACCCGTTCGGCACCGACAGCCTCGGACGCGACATGCTCGCGCGCACGCTCGTCGCGACGCGCCTCTCGCTCGAGGTCGCGGTCGTGACCGCCGTGCTCGGCTTCACGCTCGGCGTGCTCGTCGGACTGGTCCCGGTCGTCGCCGGCGGCCGCGTGCGCCGCTTCGTCACGAACGTGATCTCGCTGACGCTCGCGTTCCCGACGATCCTGATCGTCCTGCTCGTGATCGCGATCTCCGGCCCCAGCCTCGGCGGCATGGTCGTCGCGCTGGCCGTCTCGATCGCCCCCGCCGCGGCGCGGCTGACGGTGACGCTCGGCGCGGCCGCGGGCGGCTCGGAGTACGTCGCGGCGGCGCGGGCGCTCGGCGTCTCGCGTCGCCGGCTGCTGACCGCGCACGTGCTGCCGAACGTCGCCTCGCCGCTGGCGCTCCAGTTCGCGCAGGTGACGAGCGCGGCGCTGCTGTCCTCCTCGGCGCTGAGCTTCCTCGGCATCGGCGTGCAGGAGCCGCGCTACGACTGGGGCTCGCTCCTGAGCGT
>JAEXXR010000126.1 GCA_023405705.1 Actinomycetes bacterium | reverse complement strand
GTGCCCGGCGGCGCCGTCTCAGGCCGGCGCCGCGCTCAGAAGGAGCGGCGCTCGACCGGGTCGCCGCCGACGCCGATGCTCGTCGTCGCGACCGCGTCGACCACGTCCTCCTCGGCCTCTTCCAGCTCCTCGTCGTGCTGGCCGTCGCAGAGGACGCGGAAGTTGCCGGTCACGCCGCTGTCGGCGTGGATCGTGATGCCCGGCAGGACCTCCTCGCCCTCCTCGAAGCCGAGGCGCTCGAGGTCGAAGTGGGCGAGCCCGATCCCGAAGGCGTTGTGGGTCGGGTTCTCGCGGTCGTGAGCGGCGATCGCCTGGGCGAAGCGCTCGAGGTTCTTGGCGATCTTGCTCGTGTCGGCCATGGCTTCTCGCAGCGTAGCGCGCGGCAGGCGCCGCGTCAGCCCGCGCGCTCGATGATCTCGATCCGGTAGCCGTCGGGGTCGCGCACGAAGCAGAGGCGGGAGCCGCCCTCGCGCACGCGGTACGGCGGCTTCTCAGGGCTGATCCCCTGCTCGGCGAGGCGCGCGAGCGTCGCGTCGAGGTCGGGCGCGGTGATCGCGATGTGGCCGTAGCCGGTGCCGATCTCGTACGGCTCGGTGCGGCCGATGTTGTACGTCAGCTCCAGCCGCGGCTTGTCGCCGTCTCCGGGGATGTTCATGAAGACGTTGACCGCCTCGTCGCGGATCGGCTGGCGGCGGACCTCCTCGAAGCCAAGCGCCTCGTAGAACGCGACCGACCGCTCGATCTCGAGGATGCGGTAGCAGGTGTGGATCAGGGGCATGGGCTGCAGGCTAGCGGCGCGGCCCGAGTCGGCCGGCCGCCGCCGCAGCAGCCGGCGGCCCGCCGTGGCGAAACGTACCGCCGGTCGAAGCCGGTTCGGACCGGCGGTCGGTGTTCGCAGGGCGGCCGCGCTCATAGCTTCGGCGCCTTCCCCGACGAAGGAGCTCACTTGCCGTCTCCCCGACGATCGCTCGCCGCCGGCGGCGCGCTCTCCGCGCTCGCGGCCGGCCTCGCGCTCGCCCCGCCGGCCTCGGCGGTCAACTACGTGCCGGCCGCCAACGGCACGACCTGGGGCGTCCACGACGTCGCCGCTCCGGCGCTCGACACCGGCTCGATCCGCAACGTCACCGGCTCCGACGCGCTGATCGGCTTCGGCGGCATCCGCGTGCGCGTCGCGCAGGCGCCGGAGCCGCGCTTCAACGGCGAGCTGATGCGCGGCTTCGGGCTGCGCTTCGACGGCTACGAGGACTTCAGGACGACCTCCGCGGTCGACCTCGGCGGGATCGAGATCAGCCGCGCGCTCCACGTCGAGCGCGCGTCCACGTGGGCGCGCTGGGTCGACACGTTCACGAACACGACGGCGAGCACCCAGACCGTCGAGGTCGTCTTCGGCGGGCAGACCGGCTTCGCGCCGACCGGCGGCGCCGCCTCCAACCCGAGCAACTCGACCGTCAACCAGACCGAGATCGCCGAGACCAGCAGCGGCGACAGAACGCTCGGCACCGCCGACAGATGGGCGCTCGTGCACGCGCCGGCCGAGAACGACAGAGCCGCCTCGCTGAGATGGGCCGGTCCCTCGGGCGTCGCCTTCGGCTCGATCGGGCGGACCGCCAACTTCCTCACCGGCGCCTTCGACAACCCGCTCGCGGTCGCCGGGCACGAGGCCAACTACCAGGGCTACGGCAACACGCTGACGCTGAGACCGGGCGAGACGAGATCGCTCGTCACGTTCGTCGCGGCCGGCGCGCGCAACGACGCGCCGGCGACCGAGCTGGCGAACGTCAGAGCGGTCGTCACCGGCCTCGCCGCCGCGCCCGCGCTCGAGGACCTGTCGATCGGCGAGCTGTGCGCGATCGCCAACTGGCCGCTCGCCGGCCTCGGCGTGCCGGGCTTCGACCCGGCCGACTGCGCCGCGGCCGTCCCGTCGCAGATCCCGACGAGCGAGGCGCCCGAGCCGATCGCGCCGAAGACCAGCTCGCCCTACGACGTGACCGGCAAGTCGCTGACGCAGCTGCAGGCCGACATGGAGTCGGGCGCGACGACCTCCGAGCAGATCACGCGCGCCTACCTCGACCGGATCGCGGCGTACGACGTCGGCCAGTTCGGCTTCAAGTCGTTCATCACCGTCGCCAGAGACGCGATGGCGCAGGCGAAGGCCGCCGACGCCGCGCGCGCGGCGGGCGGGAGAAGCCCGGTGCTCGGCATCCCGGTCGCGGTCAAGGACCTCTACGACACGAAGGACATGCCGACGACCAACGGCTCGCTCGTCTTCGAGGGCTTCCGCCCGACGAAGGACGCCTTCCAGGTGGCGAAGCTGCGCGACGCCGGCGCCGTCATCCTCGGCAAGGCGAACATGGCCGAGTACGCCAACTCCGGCTACTTCAGCGAGAGCGGCTGGGGTCAGGTGTGGAACGCCTTCGAGCCGTCGAAGTCGTCGACCGGCTCCTCCGGCGGCTCGGCGACCGCGGTCGCGGCCAGCCTCGCGGCGGTCGCGCTCGGCTCGCAGACCGGCGACTCGCTGTGGGGCCCCTCCTCGGGCGCCTCGCTCTACTCGCTGCGCGGCACCGACGGCATGGCCAGCGGGGCCGGCGTGATGCCGCTGACGTGGGGCCAGGACTACGCCGGCACGATCGCCCGCTCGCTGCCCGACCTCGCGGCGATGCTGAACGTCACCACCGGGACCGACCCGGCGGACGAGTGGACGGTCGAGGCCGACGCCGACGCCCGCCGCCCGGCCGACTGGTCGGCCGCGCTCGACGCGAACGCGCTGAGGGGCAAGACGATCGGCTACTACGCCGACGCCTTCCCGGCCGGCTTCGGCATGACCGGCACGCGCGACGCGATGGTCGCCGCCTTCGACGGCTTCGCCCGCGCCGGCGCGACCGTCAAGGAGATCCCCGCGCCGCCGTCCGCGCCGGCCCAGGTCGCCGGCTCCAACAAGCGCGGCTACGAGGGCTGGGCGCGCTGGATCGAGGCCCACCCCGAGTCGCCGTACGGCACGGCCGAGGAGATCGTCGCCAACCAGAGACGGCTGGTCTACTCGCGCCAGAGACTGCCGTACACGCCGCCCGGCCGGATGACCCCGACCGAGGTGGCGCTGTGGAAGCAGTACCGCGCCGAGTACAAGCAGCGGCTGGCGAGATGGATGGACGACAACGGCGTCGACGCGGTCGTCTTCCCGGGCCTGCTGAGCGACATCGCGCTGAACGACTCGGTCACGCCGAGCTTCGCGCGCGTCGACCCGCAGTCCTCCGCGGCCGGCGTCCCGTCGGTGATCTTCCCGGCCGGGCGCAACGACCACGGCGAGCCGATCAACCTGCAGCTGCAGGGCAAGGCGTGGGACGACGCGCGGCTGATGGGCTTCGCCTACGCCTTCGACCGCGTGCAGCAGGGCCACGTCGAGAGCGACCAGGCGCCGCCGCTCGCCTACGACCCGGCGTACACGCCGAGACCGATCGTGATCGAGAAGCCGGTCCCGCCGGTGACGGTCCCGGGCCCGGAGACGCCGAGACCGCCGGTCGCGAGAAGAGATCCGATCCGGGTCGCGCTCGCGAGCAGAGCGACGGTCAGGGGCGGCAGGGTCCGCTTCGTGCTGCGCAACGCGGCGGCGACGCGGGTGACGGGCACGGTGACGGTGCGGGCGAAGGTCGGCAGACGGACGCTGGTGCTCGGCAGAGGGCGCGTGAACGTCGCCGGCAGACGGCGCGCGACGCTGGTCGTGACGTTGAGCAGAGCGGCACGCAGAGCGCTCGGCAGACGGGTGCGCGTGACCGCGACGGCGACCTACGCGCTGAGAAACGCGTCGGGCGGCAGAGCGACGCGGAGCGCGAGGCTGACGATCCGCCTGCGCTGAGC
>JAEXXR010000125.1 GCA_023405705.1 Actinomycetes bacterium | reverse complement strand
CGCCGTCGGAACGCGCCGCACGCCACCGCGTCGCGCCTGAACCGCCCGCCGGTCCGCTACCGTTTCAGACAGTGGTCCAACCTCTGGACGACCAGCCATTCCCCCGCCCCGCGGCCGCCGCGGCATGACTCGCACCAGAAAGGGCGCCGAGCACGCATGAGCACGTACACCTCCGTAACGGACGCCGACCGCCGCGCGATGCTCGACGCGATCGGCGCCGAGTCCGTCGAGGCGCTGTTCGCCGACATCCCCGCCGCGCTGCGGCTCGACCGTGGGCTCGACCTGCCCGCCGGGCTGTCGGAGCAGGAGGTCTACGCCCACCTGCGCGACCTGGCCGCCAAGAACGTCTCGGCCGAGGACGAGCTGAGCTTCCTCGGCGCCGGGATGTACGACTCCTACGTGCCGGCGCTGATCGACTCGATCATCCTGCGCTCCGAGTTCCTCACGCCGTACACGCCCTACCAGCCGGAGATCTCGCAGGGCGGGCTGCAGGTGATGTTCGAGTACCAGACGGCGATCAGCGAGCTGACCGGCCTGCCGGTCTCCAACGCCTCCGTCTACGAGGGCCCGAGCGCCGTCGGCGCCGCCGGCTACCTCGCGAAGCTGACCAACGGCCGCCCGCGCGTGCTCGCCTCCCGCGGCGTCCACCCGCACTCCCGCGAGACGCTGGAGACCCTCAGCCACGGCTACGGCCAGACCGTCGAGGAGGTCCCGCTGAAGGACGGCGTCACCGACCTCGACGCGCTCGAGGCCGCGCTCTCCGACGACGTCTCCGCCGTCGTCCTGCAGCAGCCGAACTTCCTCGGCTCCGTCGAGGACGTCGCGGCGCTGACGGCGGCCGCCAAGGAGCACGGCGCGCTGGTGATCTGCGCCTGCGACCCGGTCCCGCTCGGCATCCTCCAGCCGCCCGGCGAGCAGGGCGTCGACATCGCCGTCGGCGAGGGCCAGACGCTCGGCAACCGGCTCGACTTCGGCGGTCCCTCCTTCGGCTTCTTCGCCGCTGCGCAGGAGCACATCCGCCGCATGCCCGGCCGCATCGCCGGCGAGACGACCGACGTCGACGGCCGCCGCGGCTTCGTGCTGACGCTGCAGACGCGCGAGCAGCACATCCGCCGCGAGAAGGCGACCTCGAACATCTGCACCGCGCAGGCGCTCAACGCGCTCGCGGGCGTCATCTACCTGTCGTGGCTCGGCCGCAGGGGCCTCGTCGAGCTGGGCGAGCTGCTCGTCCGCCGCACCGCCTACGCGCGCCGGAAGCTGACGGCGATCGACGGCGTCAGCGCGCTCCACGACGCGCCGGTCGTGCGCGAGTTCGCGCTGCGGCTCGACGTCGACGTCGACGCCGTCGTCGAGCGGCTCGCCGCGCAGGGGATCAACGCCGGCTACCGCCTCGGCCGCTCCTATGACGAGTACGCCGACGGCCTGCTGGTCGCGATCGCCGAGCAGCGCTCCGCGGCCGAGATCGACCGCTTCGCCGAGGCGCTCGCCGCCGCTGTCGCGGCGAACCGACGCGCCCCCGTCGGCGCCGGCGCGGAGGCGGGACGATGAGCGCCACCGGCAACGGCTTCGAGAAGATCGCCAGCGCGCCGCAGACCGGGATCCCGTTCCAGCGCGACGACGCGACGACGATCTACGAGCGCTCGGTCGAGGGCCGCCGCGCCTTCGCCGCGCCGCCGCTCGACGTCCCCGCGACGCCGATCGCGGAGCTGATCCCGCAGCACCTCCTGCGCACGACGCCGGCCGCGCTGCCGGAGGTCTCCGAGCCGGAGATCGTGCGCCACTACAACCGCCTGTCGAAGCGCAACTTCGACCTCGACACCGGCTTCTACCCGCTCGGCTCGTGCACGATGAAGCACAACCCGAAGCTGCACGAGCGGGTCGCCGGCCTGCCCGGCAACGCCCGCCTGCACCCGCTGCAGGACCCCAAGCGGGCGCAGGGCGCGCTGGAGCTGATGCACGGCCTGCAGGAGGCGCTCGGCGAGGTGGCAGGACTCCCGCACGTCTCGCTGCAGCCCTCCGCCGGCTCCCACGGCGAGCTGGCCGGCCTGCTGCTGACGCGCGCCTACCACGAGGACCGCGGCGAGCAGCGCACGAAGGTGCTGACGCCCGACACCGCCCACGGCACCAACCCGGCGACGGTGACGATGGCCGGCTACGAGGTCGTCAAGGTCGGCACCGCGCCCGACGGCGGCGTCGACGTCGAGGACCTGCGCGCGAAGGCCGACGACTCCGTCGCCTGCCTGATGCTGACCAACCCCAACACGCTCGGGGTCTTCGACCAGAACATCGAGGAGATCGCGAAGATCGTCCACGGGGTCGGCGCGACGCTCTACTACGACGGCGCCAACCTCAACGCGATCATGGGGATCACCCGCCCCGGCGACATGGGCTTCGACATCGTGCACTTCAACCTGCACAAGTCGTTCACCCAGCCGCACGGCGGCGGCGGCCCGGGCGCCGGCCCGATCGCCGTCTCCGAGCGGATCGAGCCGTTCCTGCCCAAGCCGCAGGTCGTCAAGCGCGACGACGGCAGCTTCGACCTCGACGAGGACCGCCCGAAGAGCATCGGCAAGCTCCGCGGCTTCCAGGGCAACTACGGCGTCTTCGTCCGCTCCTACGCCTACATCCGCTCGCTCGGCGGCGCCGGCCTGAGAGACGCGTCGGAGACGGCCGTCCTGAACGCCAACTACCTGCTCGCGCTGCTGAGAAGAGCGGGCGTCGCCGAGTACCTGCCGGCCGCCTTCGACCGCATCTGCATGCACGAGTTCGTGCTGTCGGGCGCGCCGATGAAGAGAGAGCTGGGGATCAGAACGCTCGACCTCGCCAAGCGGCTGCTCGACCACGGCGTCCACCCGCCGACGGTCTACTTCCCGCTGCTCGTCGACGAGGCGCTGCTGCTGGAGCCGACCGAGACGGAGACGAAGGAGACGCTCGACCACTTCGCCGCGGTCGTCGCCGAGATCCTGCGCGAGGCGAAGGCCGATCCGGAGATCGCCCGCAACGCCCCGTACACGACCCCGGTCCGCCGGCTCGACGAGGCCGGCGCCGCCAAGCGCCCGGTGATCCGCCAGCCGCTCTAGGCGGCGTCCCCGCACCGACCGCCCCGTGGCCGCCGGCGACCTCAGACCGATCCCGCGCAGCCCGCTCTACGAGCAGGTCGTCGAGCGGCTGCGCGCGTTCATCGACGCGCAGGAGCTGCAGCCCGGCGACAGGCTGATGGCCGAGCGCGAGCTGGCCGCGCGGCTCGGCGTCAGCCGCACCTCGGTGCGGCAGGCGCTGACGGCGCTGAAGGTCGTCGGGCTGGTCGACATCCGCCACGGCGACGGCGTCTACCTGCTGCGCTCCTCGCGCGACGTGATCCCGACGCTCGCCTCCGAGATCGCCGGCAGCGAGGTCGACCACCCGATGATCTGGGAGGTCCGCGAGGGGATCGAGGCGCAGGCGGCGCGGCTCGCCGCCGACCGCCGCGACGACGGCGACCTGGCCGCGATGCGCGCCGCGCTCGACGAGATGGAGGCGTCGATCGCGACCGGCGGCGACGGGATCGACGGCGACCGCGCCTTCCACCGCGCGATCGTCGCGGCCGCGCGCAACCCGCTGCTGAGAGACCTGATGGACCAGCTCGCCGAGCTGGTCGACCGCACCTCGGCCGCGTCG
>JAEXXR010000119.1 GCA_023405705.1 Actinomycetes bacterium | reverse complement strand
TAGCCGAACAGCGCCCGCGAGAAGAGCGCGACGGTCAGGCCGCTGCGCGAGGCGGCGCGCAGGATCACCTGGTTGATCAGCGTGTACGCGACGATCGAGAGGCCGATCCCGATCAGCGCGTTGACGGTCCCGTACGCGAGCGCGATGAACGCGGCCAGGTAGGGATAGAAGAAGGCGGTCGCGACGCCGTACCAGGCGAGCGTCAGCTTCCCGCGATCCATGCGCCAGGAGCGCGGCACGACGTGCAGCGAGTAGTCCTCCGTCGCGGCCTCTGCGACCACGCGCGGGTCATCCCTGCGCGAGGTCTCGAGCCGCGGCAGCTCGACTGTCGACGACATCTGTCTCTCCTATGGGTCGATGAAGCTCCGCCCCGCGAGCGCGGGGCGGAGCGAGAGCGCGCTACGCCGGCGCCCAGTGCGCGGCGCTGCGACGGCGCAGCAGCGCGCGGTACTGCTCGGTGGTGCGGGGCAGCAGCTCGCCGCTGCCCCAGTCGAGGATCACGCCGTGGTGGCGGACGAGGTCGAGCACGTCGAGCTCGCCGTTGCGGTAGCGCGCGGCGACCTGCTCGGCGTCCTCCTCCAGCCAGGCGGGACGCTCGGCCCGCTGGCGCTCCCGCAGCGCGCGCGTCGCGTCCTCGTCGACGCGGAAGTCGCAGACCTCCGCGTCGACCTCCTCGACCACGACGCCGTAGTCGCGCGCCGCGCGCGCCACCGTGACGTAGCCGTCGATCACGTCCTCCAGCACCTCGGCGGGGTCGCGGTCGAGCGGATCGCCGAAGCCGCCGCCGCCGGCCGACGGCCGCTCGAAGCGATCGCCCGGCTCGACGCCGACGTTGGAGAAGTTCGCGCCGAGGAAGCGCTCTCTGTCGGTCCCCCTGTTGAGCCAGACGCCGTGCGGCAGCGACGGCAGGCCGCCGGCGATCCCCCACGCGACCGAGCGCGAGCGGTCGCAGCAGTACGACATCACGCTGTTCTCGACCGAGGTCAGCTCGCCGCCCTTGCGCACGCCGCAGCCGCCGCGGTGGAGGCCGGGGCCGCCGGAGTCGGGGATGATCTCGTGGACGGTCGTGAGGACCGGCGTCAGCCGCTCCTGGCCCTCCAGCGGCTGGACGGCGAGGCCGACGCCGAAGACCGGCGAGGTCGCGTTCTGCCCGTCCTTGCCGTTGCGGCCGCCCCAGCCGCCGGCCATCCAGTCGTACCACATGAAGTACGGGCGATCGTCGATGCGGCCGTCGCGGCCGCCGATCAGCAGGTACTCGAGGTTGAAGCAGCAGGCCATCGCCCGCTCCGGCATCAGCTGCGACCACAGCTCGAAGCCGGCGTTCATGATCTTCTCGTAGGCGCCGGAGACGCAGCCGGTGACGGCGTTGGGCCAGCCGGCGTTGACGACCGTCCCCTCCGGCCCGACGTCGACCTTGATCGCGCGGTAGAAGCCGGAGTTGAGCGGGATCTCCGGCAGGAACGTCTTCGCGGAGGCGATCGCGCCGGAGAAGGCGACGCCGGCGCCGGAGTTGAGGAACGAGGCGATCGCGGGGTCGGAGCCGGACAGGTCGTAGCGGATCTCGTCGCCGTCGATCGTCATCTTCACGCGGATCGCGACGAGGCCCTCGCCGTGCGCGGGGTCGGAGTCGACGTGGTCCTCGGTCTCCCAGACGCCGTCGGGCAGCGCGGCGATGCGGGCGCGCGTCAGCCGCTCGACGTAGTCCTGCACCTCCTGGAAGGCGGTCGTGACGGTGCCGGTGCCGTACTTGTCGATCAGGCGGAAGACCTCCTGCTCGGCGATCCGCGTCGCCTCGACCTGCGCGTGGCAGTCGCCGACGATGTCGCCCGGCGCGCGCGTGTTGTGCGCGACGAGGCCGATCACGTCGTGGCGCACGACGCCTCTGTCGACGATCCGCACCGGCGGGATGCGGACGCCCTCGCCGAAGTGGTCGGTCGCGGTCACGTCGAAGGAGCCGGGGGTCGCGCCGCCCATGTCGGCCCAGTGGCCGTTGGCCTGCGCCATCGCGATCAGCTCGCCGTCGACGAAGATCGGCCGCACGATCGAGACGTCGGAGAAGTGCGTGCCGCCGCGGTAGGGGTCGTTGACGGCGAAGACGTCGCCCTCGTGGATGTCGCCGTCGAAGTCCTCCAGCACCGCCTTCGCCTTCAGGTGCAGCGTGCCGACGTGGACGGCGATGTCCTGCGACCCCTGCATGATCGTGTTGCCCTCCGCGTCGCACAGCGCGCAGGAGAAGTCGCGGGCGTAGATGACGAACGAGTGGCAGGTGCGGAGGATCTGCTCGGCCATCTCGTCGACGAGCGTCACGAACGAGTTCTTCAGGACCTCGAAGGTGACCGGGTCGAGGCTGCTCTGCGTCTGCGGGGCCATGCTCTAGCTCCCCTCCGTGATGTGCATGCGGATGTTCAGCCACTCGTCGATCTCGACCAGCACCCCGGGCGGGACGAAGGTCGTCGTGTCGAGCTGGTCGATCACCGCCGGGCCCACGAACTGGACGCCGGCCGGCAGCTGGTCGCGCTCGTAGACCGGCGTCTGCTGCGGCTCGCTCTCGCCGTCGAACCAGACCGGCCGGACCGCGGAGGGCGCCGGCAGCGACGCGCCGGGCGCCGAGTCGTTGCGCGGCAGCCTGACCTCGTCGGTGCGGCCGATCGCGGTCAGCTGCAGGCGGTACAGCTCGACCGGCGCGTCGTCGCGGCGGTAGGAGAACTCGCGCTCGTGCTCGGCGTGGAACCGCTCGACGGCGGCGGCGAGGTCGCCGCCCGGCTCGACGGGGACGTCCATCGAGCGCCACTGGCCGAGGTAGCGCATCGCGATCGAGCGCTCCAGCGCGATCCGCTCCTCCGGCACGCCCTCGTCCTCCAGCAGTCTGCGGCCCTCGGCCTCCAGCCTCGCGAACGCCGCCTCCAGTGCCTGCGGGTCGGCGGCGTCGGCCGGCGTCAGGAACATCTCGGAGAGGTCGTGGCGGATGTCGACCATCAGGCAGCCGAGCGCCGACCAGGCGCCGGGCCGCGGCGGCACGACGACCGTCGGGATCGACAGCTCTCTCGCCAGCGCCGCGCCGTGCAGCGCGCCGGCGCCGCCGAAGACGACGAGCGCGAACTCGCGCGGGTCGTAGCCGCGCTGGAGCGAGATCAGCCGGACGGCGTCTGCCATGTTCGCGTTGGCGACCTCGATGATCGCCTGCGCCGCCTCCGGCACCGGCAGCCCGAGCGGCTCGGCGACGCGGGTGCGGATCGCCTCCTCGGCGCGGCTGGCGTCGAGCGTCATCCCGCCGCCGACGAGCTGGGCGCCGAGGCGGCCGAGCACGAGGTTGGCGTCGGTGTTCGTCGGCTCCTCGCCGCCGGCGCCGTAACAGGCCGGGCCGGGGACCGACCCGGCCGACTGCGGGCCGTTGCGCAGCGAGCCGGCGGTGTCGATCGTGGCGAGCGAGCCGCCGCCGGCGCCGATCGTCAACACCTCGATCGAGGGGAAGCAGATCGGGTAGCCGTACTCGACGAACCACTCGTTCGTGGTGCGCAGCTCGCCGTCGTGGACGAGCGAGATGTCGGTGCTCGTGCCGCCCATGTCGAGCCCGATCGCGTTCGGGTAGCCGCACAGCTCGGCGGTGTAGCGGCAGGCGACCGCGCCGGCCGCGATGCCGGAGGCGGCGAGCCGGACGGAGAGCTTGTCGACGGCCTCGGGCGTCATCACGCCGCCGCCGGAGTGGAGGATCAGCAGGTCGCCGTCGTAGCCGTCGTCCTGGAGGCGGTCCTCCAGCTCGTTGACGTAGCCGGAGACGAGCGGGCTGAGGACCGCGTTGGCGACGGTCGTGGAGAAGCGCTCGTGCTCGAACAGCTCCGGCAGCACGCCGGAGGAGGTCGAGATCGCGGCGTCGGGCAGCGCCTCGCGCAGGATCTCCGCCATCCGCTGCTCGTGGTCGGGGTTGGCGTAGGCGTTGACGAAGCAGACGGCGACCGCCTCGACTCTGCGCCGCGCGAGGATGCGGGCGACGTCGCGCGCGGCCTCCTCGTCGAGCGGCTCGATCACGGCGCCGGTCTGGTCGACGCGCTCGCCGACCTCCAGCCGGTCGCGGCGCCTGATGTAGGGCGCGGCGTTGTCCTTGTAGGCGTCCCACAGGTCGTCGCGGGTCCCGCGGCGGATCTCGATCACGTCCCGGAAGCCCTTGGTGGTGACCATCGCGGCCGGCGGCAGCCGGCGCGTGATCAGCGCGTTGGTCGCGACGGTCGTGCCGTGGCAGAAGAGCGCGACCTCGCTCAGCTCGACGCCCGCCTGCGCGACGCCTCTCAGGACCCCGTCGATCGGGTCGGGCGTCGAGGGCACCTTCGCGACGTCGAGGACGCCGCTGCCCTGGTCGAGCACGCAGACGTCGGTGAAGGTGCCTCCGACGTCGACGGCGACGACCGTTCCGCTGGTCGATCTCTCCATGCGCTGCTCACACGTCCTCTCGGGTCGTGGTGCGGCCGCCTCCTCCAGGCGCCGCTCCGGCGATGTGAGAGAGCCTGCCCGCAAGCGCGATCGTGTTTCACACAAACCCTTCGTTCACCCTCCAGTCACCGTGAGTAGTGGACTGTCGCCCGGTGCGGAAGACTGAGGGCATGCGGAGCTGCCGGTGATCACGCTCGCGGAGCTGCTCGCCCGGCGCGAGCTGGGCCTGCGCGCGCTGGAGATGACCGAGGAGGCGGAGCGCGTCGAGCTGAGCGGCGCCGAGGTCTGCGAGCTGCCCGACCCGCGGCCGTGGCTCGATTCCGGCGCGCTGCTGCTGACGACCGGCGTGGCTCTGGGGCACGGCGCGCACGTGCAGCGGCTGCTGGTCGAGCGCACGGTCGAGGCGCGCGCGGCCGCGATCGGCTTCTCGCTCGGGCTGGTGCACGCCGAGGTGCCCGACCCGGTGCGCGAGAGCTGCCGCCAGCTCGGCATGCCGCTGATCGCGGTGCCGGCCGCGACCCCGTTCCGGATGGTCGTCGAGGCCGTCACGGCCCGCACGGCCCCCGGCGAGCACCACGGCGCCCAGCGGACGCTGGCGATGCAGACCTACCTGATGGAGGCGCTGTCGGCGCCCGAGCCGGAGGCCGAGCTGCTGCGCCGGCTCGGCACGCTGCTGAGCGGGACCGCGCTGCTCGCCGACGAGGCCGGCGCCGTCGAGGGCGCGCCGAACGCGGCGCTGCCGGCGGAGCTGTGGGGTCCCCTGCGCGGCGGCAAGGGCGTGCGCCTCCACCACCTGCGCGG
>JAEXXR010000099.1 GCA_023405705.1 Actinomycetes bacterium | reverse complement strand
CCCACGACCTGCGGCTGCGCGAGGGCCTGCGGCTGGAGCGGGAGCTGGCGTTGTGAGCCCGCGCGCTACTCGCAGGCGGCGCCGGGCGCGCGCGGCGGCCGCTCGGCGTCGGCCGCTGCCGGCGGCCCTGCCTCGATCCCCGCTGCGATCCCGTCGAGCAGCCGCTGGAGGCCCCAGTCGAACGGGTCGGGCGGGTCGTCGTAGGCGCCGGAGGCGTAGATCGCGGTGATCGTCGGGTAGCGCTCGGGGTCGAAGTAGCGCTCCCAGAAGTCGTTGCGCTCCGACCACCACTCCTCGTCGCTCATGCCGCTCTCGCGGATCACGCGCAGCTGCGTGACTCTCGCCTGGGCGGCGCCGCGGACGTAGGCGGCGAGCGCGTCGGCGGCGGCGTTGAGCTCGCGCATCGGCAGCCCGCTGCCGGCGGCCGCGCGCAGCACCGACTCGTAGGTGTCGAGCACGCCGGGGCCGAGGGGCGGGCGGTTGATCGAGACCTCCAGCACCCACGGGTGGCGCAGGTAGAGCGCGAGGTCGAGGCGGGCGACCGCCTCCAGCTTCGCGCGCCAGCCGCCCGGCAGCGTGTCCGCCTTCGGCTGTCTCGCGAGGACGCTGTCGAACATCAGGTCGGTCAGCGCGTCCTTGCTGGGGACGTAGCGGTAGAGCGACATCGTCCCGACGCCGAGCGATCTCGCGACGGCCCGCATCGAGGCCGCCGCGAGGCCGCCGCGGTCGGCCAGCTCGATCCCCGCCTCGACGATCGCCTCGCGCGACAGTCTCGGCTTCGGGCCGCGGGCCGGCCGGGCGCTCTCGCGCCACAGCAGCTCCATCGTCTGCTCGAACGCCTCGCGCGCATCTCTGGGCCGGTCCGACATTGCAGCGCCGAGTATAAGTGCGTATGGTGTACGCAGAGATGCGTACGGTGTACCCAATTGATGGAAGGAGCGATGCCGTGACCGGTGGCAGACCCGCCATCGCCGCGTCCGGGCTGCACAAGCGGTTCGGCGAGAAGGTCGCGCTCGACGGCCTCGACCTGGAGGTCCCGGCCGGCACGGTGCTCGGCCTGCTCGGCCCCAACGGCGCCGGCAAGACGACCGCCGTCTCGATCCTCACGACTCTGCTGCACGCCGACGGCGGCCGCGCCGAGGTCGCCGGGCTCGACGTCGCGACCCGTGCCGCCGAGGTGCGCGCGCGGATCGGCCTGACCGGACAGACCGACGCGATCGACGAGATCCTCAGCGGCCGCCAGAACCTCGAGCTGTTCGGCCGCCTCCACCACCTCTCGCCGCGCGACTGCAAGCGCCGCGCCGCGGAGCTGCTGGAGCAGTTCGGGCTGACCGAGGCGGCCGACCGCCAGGCGAAGGGCTACTCCGGCGGGATGAAGCGGCGGCTCGACCTCGCCGTCTCCTTCATCACCGCGCCCGACGTGCTGTTCCTCGACGAGCCGACGACCGGCCAGGACCCGCGCAACCGGATGGAGGTCTGGTCGGTCGTGCGCGAGCTCGTCGCCGGCGGCACGACCGTGCTGCTGACGCCCCACTACCTCGACGAGGCCGACCAGCTCGCCGACAAGATCTCCGTCGTCGACCGCGGCCGCGTGATCGCCGAGGGGACGCCGAACGCGCTCAAGCAGCGGCTCGGCGCCAGCCAGGTCGACCTCGTCCTGCGCGACGACGACGGCGTGACCGAGGCCGCCGCGATCCTCGCGCGCGTCTCCGACGCCGAGCCGGTGCTCGACCGCTCGCGGCGCAGCGTCTCCGCACCGGTCCACGACCGCGTCGCGTCGCTGACCGAGGTGCTCCAGGCGGTCCAGGCGGCCGGCGTCGCGGTCGAGGACGTCGCGCTGCGCCAGCCGACGCTCGACGACGTCTTCCTGCAGCTGACCGGCAGCCGCGCCGACGGCGCGAGCGGCGATCCCGACGCGGACGCTGCCGCGGCGTCCGAGGAGGTGGCGGCATGAGCGCGCTGCGCTGGACGGTCTCCGACACGCTCGCGCTGGCCAGGCGCGACCTGCTGCACTGGCGCTACGAGCCGTCGCGGATCGCCTGGTCGCTCGCCTTCCCGGTGATGTCGATCCTGCTGTTCGGCTACGTCTTCGGCTCAGCGATCGTCGTCCCCGGCGGAGAGGACTACCGCGAGTACCTGATGCCCGGCCTGTTCGTGATGGCGGCCGCCTTCGGCATCAGCGAGACGCTGTTCGGGATCGCGATGGACAGCGAGCGCGGCATCACCAACCGCCTGCGCGCGATGCCGATGTCGCGCGTCGCGATCCTCGGCGGCGGCTGCCTGGCGGCGATGGTCAACGCCGTCATCAACTTCGTCGTGATGATCGCGATGGGCCTGGTCGTCGGCTGGAGCTGGCACGACGGCGTCGTCAACGCGCTGCTGGCGGTGCTGCTGCTCCTGCTGCTGCGCTTCTCGGTGCTGTGGATCGGCATCTGGGTCGGCCTGCAGATCAGCTCGATCGAGTCGGCCGGCAACATCAGCGGCCTGCTCTTCCCGTTCACGATGATCTCCTCGATCTTCGTCGCGCCGTCGCAGATGCCCGGCTGGCTGCAGGTCATCGCCGAGTGGAACCCGCTCTCCTCGACCGTCGGCGCCTGCCGTGAGCTGTTCGGCAACGGCGGCCCGACGAGCGACTCGTGGATCGCCCAGCACGCGATCGAGATGGCGATCGTCTGGCCCTTGCTGCTGACCGCGATCTTCGCCCCGCTCGCGGTGCGCAAGTACCAGGCGATGTCGAGGTAGGCCGGACGAGTGGAGGTCTGTGTGTCTGATCGGCACACAGACCTCCATTGGTCCGACTGGCGCGGGGTGAAGTCGCTCCATCGGGCGAAGGCGGCAGTGCGCGGGCGTGGCGAAGATCTCGCCACGATGTCGGAGACCACCGTCCCGGAGACCGAGCCCTACCACCCGCGCGCGCCGTTCCTCGACGAGCTGTTCGAGACCGACGGGCGACCGCGCCCGGCCGCCGCGCCGCTCGTCGCGGAGCTGGAGCGGCTCGGACCGGAGGGGATGCTGGAGGCCGGGCGGCGGCGCGACGCGACCTTCCTGCGGCAGGGGATCACCTTCGAGATCTCCGGCGACGGCGGCGCGCGCAGCCGCGAGCGGCCGTTCCCGCTCGACCTCGTGCCGCGCGTGATCGGCGGCGAGGAGTGGCGCGGGATCAAGCGCGGGCTGGCGCAGCGGATCCGCGCGCTGAACGCCTTCGTCGACGACGTCTACCACGGGCGCGAGATCGTCCGCGAGGGGATCGTGCCGTGGCGGCTGGTCGTCGGCAGCTCCCACTTCGCCCGCGCCGTCCACGGCATCCGCCCGCCCGGCGGCGTCTACACGCACGTCGCCGGCTGCGACCTCGTGCGCCACTCCAACGGCTCCTGGAAGGTGATCGAGGACAACGTCCGCACCCCCTCCGGGATCTCCTACGTGCTGGAGAACCGCGCGGCGATGACGCAGCTCGTGCCGCAGCTGTTCAGCCACTACCGCGTGCGACCGGTCGACCACTACCCGCAGCTGCTGCTGAGCGCGCTGCGCTCGGTCGCGCCGTCGGCCGACAGCGAGGCGACCGTCGTCGTGTGGACGCCGGGGCCGCTCAACTCGGCCTACTTCGAGCACGCCTTCCTCGCGCGGCAGATGGGCGTCGAGCTGGTCGAGGCGAGCGACCTCGTCGTGCGCGACGACGTCCTCTACATGCGCACGACGCGCGGGCTGGTGCGCGTTCACGCCGTCTACCGCCGGCTCGACGACTCGTTCGTCGACCCGCTCGAGTTCCGGCCCGACTCGATGCTCGGCGTGCCCGGCCTCGTGCGCGCCTACCGCGCGGGCTCGGTCGCGATCGCGAACGCCTTCGGGACCGGCGTCGCCGACGACAAGGCGGTCTACCACTACGTGCCGGAGATGATCCGCTTCTACCTCGGCGAGGAGCCGATCCTGGAGAACGTCAAGACCTACCTGCTCGCCGACGAGGAGGTGCGCGAGCACGTGCTCGCGCGGATCGACCAGCTCGTCGTCAAGCCGACCGACGAGTCCGGCGGCAAGGGCGTGACGATCGGCCCGCACGCGAGCGAGCAGGAGCTGGCGCAGGTCGCCGCCGAGGTGCGCGCGCGGCCGGAGGCGTGGATCGCGCAGGAGGTCGTGCGGCTGTCGACCGTGCCGACGGTCGGGCCCGACGGGATGCTCGCGCCGCGTCACGTCGACCTGCGGCCGTTCGCCGTCTTCGGCGAGCGGATCGACATCGTCCCCGGCGGGCTGACGCGGGTCGCGCTGCGGGAGGGGTCGATGATCGTCAACTCCTCGCGCGGCGGCGGCTCGAAGGACACGTGGGTGCTGGAGGAGGGCGACGACGCCGACCGCGCCGGCCCGCCGATCGCCGACGCCTCGCCGCCGGCGCTGCCGGACCTGCGCTATGGCGACGCCTGGACCAACCAGCAGCAGCAACAGCAGCAGGACGCGGGTGGTGCCGGCGCTGCGGGTGGCGCCGCCGACGCGGCCGACCGCCCGACGCCGTGGCCGGTGCTCGACTGGCCGGAGCGGGAGTTCTAGATGCTCGCGCGGATCGCCCACGAGCTGTACTGGCTCGGACGCAACCTCGCCCGCGCCGAGTTCACCGCGCGCGCCGTCGACGGCGTCTTCCGCGCCGAGATCCAGGGCCCGTCCGACGCCGCGCCGGGCGTGACGCTCGGCTGGAGCGGCCTGCTGGCGATGCTCGGCGGGTCGAACGGCAACGGCAACGGCGGCGGCGCGAACGGCGGTCTTCGCGGCGAGGGCCTGACGCGCGGCGCGGCGCTGGCACGGCTGACGCTCGACGCCGACCGGCCCGACTCGATGCTCGCGAGCGTCGAGCGGGCGCGCGAGGGCGCGCGCACCGTCCGCGACGTGATCTCCGCCGAGATGTGGGAGGCGATCAACACGACGACGCTGACGCTGCGCGGCGACGGCTCGCCGAGATGGACGGCGCCGGCCGGTCCCTACCTGGCGTCGCAGTACGTCAAGCAGCGGATGGCGCTGATCTGGGGGATCGCCGACCGCGCGATGCTGCGCGACGAGGCGAAGTGCTTCCTCGACGCCGGCTCCTTCATCGAGGTCGCGGACATGATGCTGCGGCTGCTGCGGATCGCGCTGCCGCCCGACGCCGAGGACGCCCGCCGCGACGGCGACGCGCTCGCGCTGCTGCAGGCGGTCGGCGGCTTCCACGCCTACCTGCGCGCCGTCACCGCGCCGCCGAACGCGCAGCCGGTCGCGCGCTTCCTGATCTTCGAGCGCGCCTACCCCGACAGCGTCGCCGCCTGCGTCGACTCGCTCCACGACGCCTTCTCCGCCGCCGACGCGCGCCCGCGCGACTCGCAGCCGGTGCTGCGCGTCAGCCGCCTCGCCGCCGACCTCGACTTCCAGCGGCGGGTGCTGCCGGCCGGCGCCGAGCTGATCGGGATCTGCGAGCGGGCGCAGCAGGAGCTGGCCGCCGTCGACCAGGACGTCGCCGACCACTACTTCGCCGGCGCCGCCGCCGGCGACCGGCGGATGGCGGTGGTCTGAACCGCCATGCACTTCTCGCTCCGCTTCCTGACCGAGTACAGATATGACGGCAACGTCAGCGACAACCTCAACGCGCTGCGCGTCCGGCCTGCGACGACCTCGACGCAGCGCTGCGACGAGTTCCACACGCGCATCGACCCGGAGGCGCGCGTCAGCCGCCACCTCGACTACTTCGGCACCGAGGTGCTCGAGTTCGGCATCCCGACCGGCCACGACCACCTGACGATCGACGTGCGCGCGCGGGTCGTCACGAGCGAGCCGCCGGAGCCGCCGACCGGCCCGTGGAGCGCGCTCGGGTCGGACGCCTACGTCGAGGCCGGCGGCGAGTTCCTGCTGCCGTGGCACGACCAGCCGGCGATCGACGGCCTCGACGCGCTCGACGCCGCGCTGACCTCGGCCGGCGATCCGCTCGACGCGCTGAAGCGCCTGGTCGAGCTGATCCCCGACACCTTCGAGTACCGCCGCGGCGCGACCTACGTCGGCTCGACGGTGAGCGACCTGCTCGCCGCGGGCGCCGGCGTCTGCCAGGACTTCGTCCACCTCTCGCTCGTGCTGCTGCGGCGGCGCGGGATCGCCGCCCGCTACGTCTCCGGCTACCTGTGGGCCGCGCCCGAGGACGAGGGCGCCGACTCGCTGGAGGTCGACACGCACGCCTGGCTGGAGGCGCTGCTGCCCGGCGTCGACGGCCGCGGCGAGCCGGTCTGGGTCGGCGTCGACCCGACCAACCGCCGCCTCTCCGGCGAGACCCACGTGAAGATCGGCCACGGCCGCTTCTACGCCGACATCCCGCCGGTCAAGGGCGTCTACCGCGGCGGCACCGCCTCGACGCTCGACGCCGCCGTCCGCATGACCCGCCTCGACCCGCAGGCGGGGGCGCGGGCGTAGGGGACCGACGACGGCCGGCCGGCACGCGGGCCGCTCCCGCCCGGCCGCTCCCCCGCGGCTGCCGCCTACGGCCCGAGGAAGACGAGGCTCAGCTCGCCGCCGGTGACGCCGACCGGAGCGGCGTTGTCGCGGGCCGAGGCGAAGGCGATCAGCTCGAACGACGCCGGGTCGTCGATCGCGAGCGTCGAGCTGACCTGCGTCGTGACGGGGCGGCCGTCCGGCGCCGCGACCGTGTCGGCCGCGGCGGTCTGCGGCGCGCTCGTCGCGACGACCTGCAGCCGCCGTGTGCCGCCCGAGACCGCCTCCCACTCGATGCGAGCGGTCAGCTGGTAGAGGCCGGCGCGCGGGAGGGTCAGCGACGATCTCCAGCCGGCCGGGCAGTGGTCGAAGCGCAGCGCGCCGCCGCCGTCGCGGACGAAGCCGCGCGCTCTCCACAGCAT
>JAEXXR010000066.1 GCA_023405705.1 Actinomycetes bacterium | reverse complement strand
GCTGCCGGAGGGGCCGAGGATGCTTGCAATTCCGGCTCCGGCAGCGCAAATGTGCCACCGCGATAGCGGGGGTCCGGCATCCCCCGGGTTCATCCCCGGGTCCACCCTCCCGGGGGCACCCCGGGACGGACCAGAACCCTTGAGTGAGAACCAGTCTGGCGGGCGAGGCGGCGAGGAGCCGCCCCGGTCCCGCCGCAATGCTTACCCGCGCGGCAGGCGCCGCGAGCTTTTGGAGGCCCACCGTGGCGCGTACCCCGCTCGACAAGATCCGGAACATCGGGATCACGGCGCATATCGACGCCGGCAAGACCACCACGACCGAGCGCATCCTGTTCTACACGGGCCGCACCCACAAGCTCGGCGAGGTGCACGAGGGCGCCGCGACCATGGACTGGATGGAGCAGGAGCAGGAGCGTGGCATCACGATCACGTCCGCCGCGACTGCGTGCGAGTGGAACAACCACCGCATCAACATCATCGACACTCCCGGTCACGTCGACTTCACCGTCGAGGTCGAGCGCTCGCTGCGCGTCCTCGACGGCGCGGTCGCGGTCTTCGACTCGGTCGCCGGCGTCGAGCCGCAGTCCGAGAACGTCTGGCGCCAGGCCGACAAGTACAGCGTCCCGCGCATCGCGTACATCAACAAGATGGACCGCATCGGCGCGGACTTCGAGCGCGGCGTGCAGACGATGATCGACCGCCTCGGCGCCCATCCGGTGCCGATCCAGCTGCCGATCGGCGCGGAGGCCGACCTCAAGGGCATCATCGACCTGGTCGAGAACCACGCGATCATCTACAAGGACGACCTCGGCAAGGAGCAGGAGATCACCGAGATCCCCGCTGATCTCGCCGACGCCGCCGCGACGGCCCGCGAGCATCTGCTCGAGGAGGTCTCCAACTACGACGACGAGCTCGTCGAGATGATCCTCGAGGAGACCGAGATCCCGGTCGACCGTCTCAAGACGGCGATCCGCAAGGCGACGCTCGACCTGAGCCTGACGCCGGTCCTCTGCGGCTCCTCCTTCAAGAACAAGGGCGTCCAGCCGCTGCTCGACGCGATCGTCGACTACCTGCCGTCGCCGCTCGACGTGCCGCCGGTCGAGGGCATCGAGCCGGTGAAGGGCGACGACGCCGGCCGCGAGGCGACCCGTGAGGCCTCCGACGACGCGCCGTTCTCCGCGCTCGCCTTCAAGATCGCCGCCGACCCGTACGTCGGCAAGCTCACCTACTTCCGCGTCTACTCGGGCAAGCTCGAGGCCGGCTCGAAGGTGCTGAACGTGTCGACCGGGAAGTCCGAGCGCGTCGGCCGCATCCTCGAGATGCACGCCAACGAGCGTGTCGACCTCGAGGACGTCTCGGCCGGCGACATCGCCGCCGCCGTCGGCATCAAGCAGGTCACGACCGGTGACACGCTGTGCGCCATCGACAGACCGATCAAGCTCGAGACGATCGAGTTCCCCGAGCCGGTCATCAAGGTCGCGATCGAGCCGAAGACGAAGGTCGACCAGGAGAAGATGGGCGTCGCCCTCGGCCGCCTCGCCGAGGAGGACCCCACCTTCCAGGTCCGCACCAACGAGGAGACCGGGCAGACCGAGATCTCCGGCATGGGCGAGCTGCACCTCGAGGTGCTCGTCGACCGCATGCTCCGCGAGTTCAGAGTCGAGGCCAACGTCGGCCGCCCGCAGGTCTCCTACCGCGAGACGGTGCGCGGCACGGCCTCCAGAGTCGAGGGCCGCTTCGTCCGTCAGACCGGCGGCTCGGGCCAGTACGGCATCGTCTACGTCGACATCGAGCCGAACCCGGGCGAGGGCTTCGAGTTCGTCAACAGAATCAAGGGTGGCTCGATCCCGTCGGAGTTCATCCCGGCGGTCGAGAGAGGCGTCGAGGAGGCGCTCGACACCGGCGTCAAGGCCGGCTACCCGATGGTCGACATCAAGATCACCCTCGTCGACGGCAAGTACCACGACACGGACTCCTCGGAGATCGCGTTCAAGGTCGCCGGCTCGCTCGCGATGAAGGAAGCCGCGAAGCGCGCCAAGCCCGTCCTGCTCGAGCCGATCTTCGCCGTCGAGGTGGTCACGCCCGAGGAGTTCATGGGCGACGTCATCGGCGACCTCAACCGTCGTCGCGGGCGCGTCGAGGGCATGGAGGCGCGCGGCAACGCGCAGGTCGTCACGGGCAAGGTCCCGCTGTCGGAGATGTTCGGCTACGCGACCGACCTGCGCTCCAACACGCAGGGCCGTGCGAACTACACGATGGTGTTCGACCGGTACGAGGAAGTGCCGCCGAACATCGCCGAGAAGGTCGTCGAGGCGCGGTCCGGAGGCGAACAGGCCGCCTAGCAGGGATTTTCCGCACTGCGTCGCCTCACATGACGCGAAATGCGGAACTGAGATAGATTTCCGAGGTTCGCCCATCTAGGGCTGACCCCCAACAAGTTCCAAGGAGCAACCCAAAGTGGCGAAGGAGAAGTTCGAGCGCGATAAGCCGCACGTCAACGTCGGCACCATCGGTCACATCGACCATGGCAAGACGACGCTGACTGCTGCCATCACGACGGTGCTGGCGGAGAAGATGGGCGGCGAGGCCCGCAGCTTCGCGGAGATCGACAACGCTCCTGAGGAGAAGGAGCGCGGGATCACCATCGCCACCTCGCACGTCGAGTACCAGACGGAGAACCGGCACTACGCCCACGTCGACTGCCCGGGCCACGCCGACTACGTCAAGAACATGATCACGGGCGCCGCGCAGATGGACGGCGCGATCCTCGTGGTCTCGGCTGCTGACGGCCCGATGCCGCAGACCCGCGAGCACATCCTCCTCGCGCGTCAGGTCGGCGTGCCGTACATCGTCGTGTTCCTCAACAAGGCCGACATGGTCGACGACGAGGAGCTCCTCGAGCTCGTCGAGGTCGAGGTCCGCGACCTGCTCTCCGAGTACGACTTCCCGGGCGACGACATCCCGTTCATCACGGGTTCGGCGCTGAAGGCGCTCGAGGGCGACGAGGAGTACAAGAACAAGATCGTCGAGCTGGCCGCCGCTCTCGACTCCTACATCCCGGAGCCGGAGCGTCAGCTCGACAAGCCGTTCCTGATGCCGGTCGAGGACGTCTTCTCGATCACCGGCCGCGGCACCGTCGCGACCGGCCGCATCGAGCAGGGCATCATCAACACGGGTGACACCGTCGAGATCGTCGGCATCAAGGAGACGACCAGCACGGTCGTCACCGGCGTCGAGATGTTCCGCAAGATCCTCGACGAGGGTCGCGCGGGCGACAACGTCGGCTGCCTCCTCCGCGGCACCAAGCGCGAGGAGATCGAGCGCGGGCAGGTCCTCTGCAAGCCGGGCTCGATCACGCCGCACACGAAGTTCAAGGCCGAGGTCTACATCCTCAAGAAGGAAGAGGGCGGCCGTCACACGCCGTTCTTCACCGGCTACCGTCCGCAGTTCTACTTCCGCACGACGGACGTGACGGGCGTCTCGAACCTCCCCGAGGGCGTCGAGATGGTCATGCCGGGCGACAACATCCAGATGGACATCGAGCTGATCCAGCCGATCGCCATGGATCCGGGCCTCCGCTTCGCCATCCGTGAGGGTGGCCGCACGGTCGGCTCCGGCGTCGTGACCGAGGTCATCGAGTAGCACCAACGTCGCACTGCGGCGGGGCTGAGGTCCCGCCGCTCGTGCGCTGAAGTCGAGCGATACGACCAGCGGGCGGGTCCCGGAAGGCCCAGGGACTCGCCTTCAGCGCGCAAAAGACCAAGCGTAACTTGACAGCAAGTACCGGACGGAACGAACCAAAGGCAACAGTGGCAACTCTGGCCCAGAACAAGATCCGCATTCGCCTCAAGTCCTACGATCACTCGGCGATCGAGACGGCGGCGAAGGAGATCGTCGAGACGGCGACTCGTACCGGCGCGACCGTGTCCGGGCCCGTGCCGCTGCCGACGGAGAAGAACGTCTACTGCGTGATCCGGTCCCCTTTCAAGGACAAGGACTCGCGGGAGCACTTCGAGATCCGCACGCACAAGCGTCTGATCGACATCCATCAGCCGACGCCCAAGACGGTCGACTCGCTCCAGCGCCTCGACCATCTCCCCGCCGGCGTCGACATCGAGATCAGGCTGGCTAGCTGACATGGCTGCGATTCTCGCCAAGAAGCTCGGCATGACCCAGCGCTTCCTCGAGGACGGGCGCGTCGAGCGCGTCACCGTCCTGGAAGCCGGCCCGTGCCCCGTCACGGCGATCCGCACGCTCGAGCGCGACGGCTACGAGGCCGTGCAGCTCGCGTTCGGCGCCTGCCGTGAGAAGCAGCTGACGAAGGCCGAGCTCGGCCATCTCAAGAAGGCGGACGCCTCCGCGCACCGTCACCTCGTGGAGTTCCGCGACGAGGCCGGCGAGCTGCAGGTCGGCGAGTCCGTCACGGTCGAGGCCTTCACCGCTGGCGACACCGTCAAGATCGCCGGCACCTCGAAGGGCAAGGGCTTCGCCGGCACGATCAAGCGTCACAACTTCAGACGCGGCCCGGCGTCCCACGGCTCGCACAACGTGCGCGCCCCGGGATCGATCGGCGCGTCCGCCTGGCCCGCTCGCGTGATGAAGGGCATCCGCGGCCCGGGTCAGATGGGCAACAAGCGCGTCACCCAGAAGGGTCTCGAGATCGTCGAGATCATCAGCAAGGACAATCTGATGCTCGTCCGCGGCTCGGTTCCGGGCCCGAAGGGCGGCACGGTGGAGGTGCGCACCGATGCCTAGCGCTCCCAAGCTCGGCGGCGGTGA
>JAEXXR010000141.1 GCA_023405705.1 Actinomycetes bacterium | reverse complement strand
AGCAGCGCCTCCTGCAGCGCGTCCTCGGCGGCGTCGAACTGCTCGCCGCGGCGCACCAGCCCCGCGAGCACGCGCGGGACGAGCGCGCGCAGCGCGCCGTCGTCCCACGCCGCCGCCGGCTCGCCGGTCACGGCCGCTCAGTCCTCGGTGGAGGCTCTCCCGGACAGGACCTCGCGCACGTCGATCCACTCGTGCAGCGGCCCGCCGCCCGGGCCGGGCTCGGAGGAGATGTGCGCCGCGATCTCGATCGCGCGCTCACGCGACTCGACGTCGACCAGGTACCAGCCGGCGACGAGGTCGCTCGTCTCGGGCAGCGGACCGTCGGTGGTGACCGGCGCCGCGTCCGCGCCGCCGTAGCGGACCCACGTCTGCGCCGGGCTGAGCGCCTGCGAGTCGACGTACTCGCCGCTCTCCTCCAGCAGCGCTCTGACCTGCCGCAGGAAGGCGAAGTGCGCCTCCACGTCCTCCGGCGCCCACTGGTCCATCGGCGGGAACGGGTGGAGCGGCTCCGGGCCGCCGCTGTAGTGCTTGAGGAGCAGGTACTTCGGCATGGTGGTCTCCTGGTGTCGGGGGCCGCGCCGCTCGCGGCCTTCACCTGGTGAGCGGAGCCGGTCACGGCTTCTCGACAACGGATCTTGGCGGTCGCCGGATCGTGGCGCGTCGGCGCGCATCGCCACCGCGCACGCGTCTCGCGCCCCGCGCCGGCTCAGGGGAGGCAGCGGTAGCGGAGGAAGACGGCGCCGCTGCCGAACTCGTGGCGCTCGATCAGCTCCAGCGGCAGCCGCTGGCCGGGCGGCAGCGCCGGGCGGCCGCCGCCGACGGCGATCGGGTGCAGGTAGATCTGCAGCTCGTCGACCAGCCCGGCGGCGAAGGCCGCGGCGGCGACGCCCGTGCTGCCGATCCCGACGTCGCGCTCGGCGCTCTCCTTCAGCGCCCGGACGACGTCGGCGTCGAAGCTGCGCTCGAGTCTCGTGCGCGCGGTCGTGACCTGCTCCAGCGTCGTCGAGTAGACGACCTTGTCGGCCGCCCGCCAGAGCGCCGCGTAGTCGTGCTCGGCCGGCGCGTCGCCGGGCCCGTCGCCGTTCGTCTCCCAGTAGACCATCGTCTCGTAGATGCGGCGGCCGTACAGGTAGGTGCCGATCGGGCGCTCGCGGTCGTTCACGAAGCCGTGCATCTCGGCGTCGGGCATCGCGAAGTCGAAGCGGCCGTCGGGGTCCTCGATGTAGCCGTCGAGGGACGCGATGGTGGAGTAGATCAATCTGGCCATGCTCGTTCAGACCGCGGTCGGGTGCCGAAATCATCGCTCGCCCGGCGGCGGGCGGTCAGCCGGAGGCGCCGTCGTCCGGCGCGCGCTCGACGCGGGTCCAGCCTCTCCAGCCGCGCTCCTCGAGGATCCCCAGCAGCCGCTCGGCGACCGGCGCCGACTCGGCCGCGGTCACGTCGAGCAGGTCGACGAAGGGGTCGTCGAGCGCGTCGACGTCGACCTCCGGCTTCCCGGCGTCGAGCGCGCGGATCATCTGGCGCTCCATCACGTCGGCGAGCTCGACGATCCGCGGGTCGTCGGCCGGCCAGTCGATCGCCGCGCTCAGCAGCCGGTAGAGCGCGACCATCTCCGGGTCGTCGAGGTCGGCGTGCTTGGCCGCGATCAGCGCGTCGATCGTCTCCGGCACCTGCGCGGCGATCATGATCCAGCTGTCGCGCTCCAGCTCGACGTAGCGCTCGTCGACGCCGAGGCCGCGCAGCCGGTCGAGGTAGCCGACGACGCTCTGCGGCAGCGCCAGCTGCTCGCCGGCCGCGAGGCGGGCGATCCGTCTGCGGTTGCCCTGCAGCCGCCGGATCTCGGCGCGCAGCTCGCGGTCGATCTCCGCGACGCTGCGCGCGAACTCGTCCGGCCCGGCCTCGAGCAGCGTCTGCACCCGCGCGAGCGGCACGCCGGCGTCGGCCAGCGTCCGGATCCGGATCAGCCGCACGACCGCCGCGGCGTCGTAGGTGCGGTAGCCGGAGCGGTTGCGCTGCGGCTCGGGCAGCAGCCCGATCTGGTGGTAGTGGCGGACGGCCCGGACGGTGACGCCCGCATAGGCGGCGAGCTGGCTGATGGTGAGCATCGAACGGGACCCGTCTCAGGCGATCTTGCGGCGGTAGGCGCGACCGGCGAAGAAGTATGCGACGAGGAGGATGCCGGCGCACCAGCCGAGCGCGGCCCAGATGTCGCCACCGACCGGCTGCCCGGCGAACAGGTTGCGGATCGCGTCGACGATCGCGGTCACCGGCTGGTGGTCGGCGAAGGCGCGCACCGGCGCCGGCATCGTGTCGGTCGGGACGAACGCCGAGCTGACGAACGGCAGGAAGATCAGCGGGTAGGCGAAGGCGCCCGCGCCGTCCGGCGACTTCGCGGTCAGGCCGGGGATCACGGCGAGCCACGTCAGCGCGAGCGTGAACAGCAGCAGGATGCCGGCGACGGCGAGCCAGTCGAGCACGCCCGCGCTCGAACGGAAGCCCATCAGGAGCGCGACCAGGACGACGATCGCGACCGAGACGAGGTTGGCGAACAGCGACGTCAGCACATGCGCCCACAGGACCGACCCGCGCGCGACCGGCATCGACTGGAACCGCTCGAAGATCCCGCTGCTGAGGTCGGTGTGGAGCCGCAGCGCCGTGTACGCGACCCCCGAGGCGATCGTGATCAGCAGGATGCCCGGCAGCATGTAGTCGACGTAGTCGACGGCGCCGGTGTCGATCGCGCCGCCGAAGACGTAGACGAACATCAGCATGATCGCGATCGGCGTCACCGCGGTCGTGACGATCGTGTCGGCGCTGCGCGTGACGTGCTTGAGCGAGCGCCCGGTCAGCGCGACGGTGTCGGCGAGGAAGTGCGTGGTCATCGGGTCGCTCCTCAGCCGTCGGCGCGGACGGCGGTGGCGGTGGTCGTGGCGGTGGCGTCGCGGTCGCCGACGAGCGCGAGGAAGACGTCCTCCAGCGTCGGCTGCTTCTCGACGTACTCGACCCTCGCGGCCGGCAGCAGCCGCCGCAGCTCCGCGAGCGTGCCGTCGACGAGGATCCGGCCCTCGTGCAGGATCGCGATCCGGTCGGCGAGCTGCTCGGCCTCGTCGAGGTACTGCGTCGTCAGCAGCACCGTCGTGCCGCCGGCGGCCAGCTCCCGGACCGCCTGCCACACCTCGATCCGCGCCTGCGGGTCGAGGCCGGTCGTCGGCTCGTCGAGGAAGACGATCGGCGGGTCGCCGATCAGGCTCATCGCGATGTCGAGCCGGCGGCGCATCCCGCCCGAGTAGGTCGCGACCTTCCGCCCGCCCGCGTCGCTGAGCGAGAACCGCCGCAGCAGCGCGTCGGCGACCGCGCCCGGGTCCGGCAGATGCCGCAGGCGGGCGACCAGCGCGAGGTTCTCCCGCCCCGTGAGGATCCCGTCGACCGCCGCGAACTGCCCGGTGAGGCTGATCGACCGGCGCGCCTCGGCCGCCTGCGCCGGGAGGTCGAAGCCGCCGACGCGCGCCGTCCCCGCGTCGGCCTTCAGCAGCGTCGCGAGGATCTTCACGAGCGTCGTCTTGCCCGCCCCGTTGGAGCCGAGCAGCGCGAAGATGCTCCCGCGCGCGACGTCGAGGTCGACGCCGCGGAGCACCTCCAGCTCCCCGAACGACTTCTGCAGTCCCGCGACCTGGATCGCCGCGGGCGCGCTGTGACCGGCTGGCTTCTGAGGCATCCGTTCTCCATCTCTGCGTGGTGACGGCGACCAGGATGCGGGGTTGACGCAGCGTCAAGGTCAAGCTCGAATTCGCGCGGGGCTCCCCACGTCAGCCAGATGAAGGCGTTTCGCCGCCGCCGGGTAGAGCGTCGGCATGGACGATCTCTCCAGAGCGGACGACAGGACGGTGCGGCGGGTCGTGGTCGACCACGTCAAGATCGGCGTCGGCGACATCGAGCGCAGCCGGACCTTCTACCGGGCGGCGCTGGCGCCGCTCGGCTTCGAGGAGCTGGCGGTGAGCGCCGACGGACGCGAGGTCAGCTACGGGCCGCCGGGGCTCGACGACTTCATAGTCTCGGCGAACGTGCCGGCGGCGCCGGGGCTGCACGTCGCCTTCGCCACGCAGGGGCGCGAGCAGGTCGACGCCTTCCACGCCGCCGCGCTCGCGGCCGGCGGCACCGACAACGGCCCGCCCGGTCCGCGGGCGCAGTACTCGCCCGGCTACTACGGCGCCTTCGTGCTCGACCCCGACGGGCACAACGTCGAGGCGGTCTGCCACGAGGGGTGACGGCCGGCGGCGCCCAGC
>JAEXXR010000622.1 GCA_023405705.1 Actinomycetes bacterium | reverse complement strand
CAGCCGACCGGCCCGGGCAGCGCGAGCGGGCCGTCGGCCTGCGGGACGGCGGCGACCTCGACGCGGTTGCGGCCGGCGCGCTTGGCGGCGTAGAGGGCGCGGTCGGCGGCCCGCATCAGGCCGTCGGGCTCGACCGCGTGCAGCGGCAGGACCGCGACGCCGAAGGAGGCGGTCAGGGCGGCGCCCGGGAACGGCAGCTCGATCGACTCGATCGCCTCGCGCAGCTGCTCGGCGACGGCGAGCGCGCCCTCCAGCGGCGTGTCGGGCAGCAGCACGGCGAACTCCTCGCCGCCGCTGCGGGCCGGCAGGTCGGACTCGCGCAGCTCGCTCAGCAGCGTGTGGCCGACCGCCGCGAGCGCCTGGTCGCCGCCGTCGTGGCCGTGGGTGTCGTTCAGCTGCTTGAAGTGGTCGAGGTCGAGCAGCACCAGCCCGAGCGATCCGCGCGAGCGGGCCGCCTGCGCGAGCATCCGCTTCAGCGCGTCCTGCAGCGCCCAGCGGTTCGGCAGGCCGGTGAGCGCGTCGGTCATCGCGCGCGACTGGGCGAGCGCGAGCGTTCGCAGGCCGGAGAGGATCGGCGCCGCCTGCGCGAGGCTGTCCGCGATCACCCGCTCGTCGCGCTCGCTGCTGCGCGGCACGTCGGCGTCGTCGTGCTCGACCAGCACCGAGCCGATCACGCGGTCGGCGACCAGCAGCGGCCGGCAGCTCGTCGCGCGGCAGTCGCCGCAGACGGCGCAGGCGACGAGCGGCTCGCCGGCTCTGCGCACGTGCGTGCTGCCGCGGCGGATCGCGAGGCAGTCGCGCGGTCTCGCCTCCGCGATCCCCGGCAGCAGCGGCGAGCCGGGCGGGACCGGCGTGCCGGCCTCCAGCCGCTCGTCCTCGTCGCTGCGGCGCAGGACGGTGACGGTCGTGCCGTCGAGCGAGCGCTCGAGGTGGCGCTTCAGCAGCGCGTCGGCCTCGCTGGAGTCGACCGCCGACTGCATCGCGGTCGCGAACTCGGCCTGCGCCTCGGCGTAGCGGCGGCGGCGGGTCGAGCGGCGGCGCATCAGCGCGATCGCGGTGCCGCCGACCAGCAGCGTCAGCGCCAGCAGCGCCGCCAGCACGCGGACGAGTATCGCCTCGTCGCGGGCGGCGCGGGCGTCGTCGAGCGCGTCGCGGTAGGCGGCGTTCTGGTCGCGGAAGCGGTCGAGCTGCTCGGCGCGCGCGAGCAGCGTCCGTCTGTAGGGCCCGGGGTCGATCGCGAACTCGCGCGCGTCGCGCGAGGCGAGCCGCCGCCAGACGCGCGCGGTCGCCTGCTGGCGCAGCAGGCCGTCGCGCAGCGCGGCGTCGCCGGTCGCGGCCAGCTCGTCGGCGAGCAGCTCGTCGAAGCGGGCGCGGTCCTCGCCGAATCTCTGCAGCTGGTCCTGGTCGCCCGTGGAGAGGTAGGCGCGCAGGCCGGCCTCCTGGTCGAGCATCGTCGTCAGCAGCCGCTGCGAGGCGTCGACCCGCTCCAGCTGCTTCGCGGTCGACGCGTCCAGCGCGCTGAACAGCACGACGAGCGCGGCGACCACGCCGGCGAGCAGCATGGCGCCGAGGGCGTAGGGGGCGAGGCGGCGCGGGAACATCCTCCCTGCGATCGACCGCTGCGGTGGTGGTCTTGAGCAGCGGGCGAGCGCCGACGCGCCGCTCAGCGGCGCAGCGCGCGGGCGAAGGCGGCCCGGAGGGCGTCCGCGTCGGCGGCGGCGACCCAGTCGGCGACGACGCCGAGCGCCAGCTCCTCGACCCCGCGGAAGCGGATCGCGCGGCTGCCGGTCTCCAGCGGCGTGCCGGTCGCGCGCCAGCGCGCGTACAGCGCCTCCTCGCCGCCGGCCTCGACGCAGTTGACGTACAACGCCATGTAGGGGCCGTGGTCGGCAATCGACAGCAGCGCGAGCCGGCCGCCGGTCGCCCCGGGCGTCCCGTAGCTGAGCATCCCGTAGTCGAGCGTCTCGTCGAACGCCGCGGGCAGGTGCGCGAGGACCGTGTCGCGCAGCGCTTCGGCTGCCTCCTGCCGCCGCGGCGTGAGGCGCTCCATGAACTGCTCGACGGTGCGGGCCGGCTCCACGGCCGCAGATCCTAGGCGCGTCCGTCGAACGGGCTACTGTCGGTGTCGTGATCTGGCTGCTGCGACATGGGGACGCCTTCGACGCCGAGCCGGGGCAGAGCGACGCGGAGCGGCCGCTGACCGACAAGGGGCGCGCGCAGGCGCGCGCGGCCGGGCTGGCGCTGGCGAGACTGGGCGTCGCCGTCGAGACCTGCCTCGCGAGCCCGCGTGTGCGCGCGCGGGAGACGGCCGAGCTGGCCTGCGCGGCGCTCGGGGTCGCGGTCGAGATCGAGCCGGCGCTGAGCGGCGGGAGCTTCGATCCGCGCGCGCTGGCGGCCGGGCGGGGCGAGCACGTCCTGCTCGTCGGCCACGAGCCCGACTTCTCCGAGGCGGTTCACGCGCTGACCGGCGCCGAGGCGCGGATGCGCAAGGGCGGCCTCGCCGGCCTGGAGCCGGGCCTCCTGCACGTGCTGCTGCGC
>JAEXXR010000609.1 GCA_023405705.1 Actinomycetes bacterium | reverse complement strand
GCGGACGATCGCCCGCTCGGCCTGCACCGCGTGGGCCGCGTCGCCGGAGGGGGCGGCGAAGTCGTGGCCGAGCGCGACCGGCCGGCCGAGGCGCGGGGTGCCGTCGGCGTTCCAGGCGATCCGCTGGGCGCGGGTGGTGCGCAGGCCGCCCGTGAAGCAGCCTCTCTCATCCTCGGTCGCGTGGTAGACGGTCCAGCTCTCGCGGCCGTCGGGCGACGTGAAGAAGGAGCCGTGGCCGGGACCGAAGACGCCGGCCGCGGGCCGCGCCTGGAAGATCGGGTCGGGCCGCTTGGCGCCGGTCCAGGTCGCCGGGTCGAGCAGGTTCGCGCGCGCCGGAACGCTCAGCAGCCCGAGCTTGTAGGCGCCGGTCCCGCACCAGCTGGCGGAGTAGACGACGTTGAGCGTGGAGCCTCTCAGCAGGATCTGCGGACCTTCGTTGATCGGACTGGCCGCCGTCTCCCACGGCAGCTCCGGTCGCGAGATCACGACCGGCGCGCCCGTCGGCGTCCACGGGTTCTCAAGCTCTACGACTCTCAGCGACGCGGGCGCGAAGCTCTCGCCGCCCGACCAGAACAGGTACAGCCGCCCGCCGATCCGCGCTACGGAGCCGTCGATCGCGTATCTGTCCCCCAGGTCGAGCCGCGCCTTGTGCCGATACGGCCCGGCGGGGTCGTCGCCCGCGCTCTCCAGCACCTGCATCTGGTGAGCGGCGCCGCCGCCCTCTGCGTTCGCAGCGTAGTAGAGGTACCAGCGCCGGCCCGACGGCCCGTCGAGCCGGTGCAGCTCCGGCGCCCACAGCTGGCAGCAGCGCTCCGCCGGCTCCCTCGCGCCGGCCGGCGGCCACAACCGCTGCGGCTTCGCGTCGGCCAGCCCGGAAAGCGTGCGCGCATCGCGCAGCTCGACGTGGTCGGTGCTCGTGTACATCAGGAGATAGCGCCCGTCATGCCGGAAGATCCACGGATCCGGCGAGTCCTCCCCATCGGCCGCCTGCGGGAGGACGGGGTTGCGGAAGGTGTTCGCGGAGGCGGATGAGGCGGCGAACGGCGCGGACGCCGCGGACGGACCGGCGGCGCCGGGAACAGCGACCGCGAGGACGGGGGCGGCGAGCGCGAGCGCCGCAGCGACGGCGCAGACGAAGGCGGGGAGCGAGCGCATGGCGCGACCCTAGGCGCGGCCTCGCCAATCTGTCAAGCCGCCTGTCCAGATATGCGCTCGCGAGGGCCACCAGCCAAGCGACGGGCGCTCATCGGCTCTCGGCAACTGCTCCGCTGAGCGCCGCCGGAGCCAGCTCTCGCAGGTCGTCGATCGCAGTGCAGAGCATCGCGGTCACCTCTTCGCCATCGATGTCGGGGCCGACCAGCTCGATCGCAGACGCTTGCAGTCGTGCTGCCCGTCGCCGGCTCAGCCCCATGAAATCCCGGGTCGCGGCAATCTCGTCCGCGGCAAACGCGTGGAACATTGACGGATCGTCGCTTCCAACCGCAACGACGTTGCCGTCATCGATCAACTGCGCGAGCGGATGCCCCCCGTACCCTCGGATGCCGCCGACGAGGACGTTCGACGTCGGGCACACCTCGATCACCGCGCCACGCCACCGCATGCGTTCCGCGAGGTCTCGCGCGAGCAAACGATACGCCTCCGCCAGATGCAGCTGAAGCGGACCCAACCACTCGAAATGCGCTTTCGCGCGGGGCAGCTCGGAGGTCCGTCGCGCAAGGTGCTCGATCACGAGCCGTTCGACGATGCTGCAGTCGTCAGGTGAAGGTCGGTAGTCGGCGAACGACAAGCGTCCGTCGGTCCGCTGGAGAAAGCCGATCCGCTCGAGCGTCACGGGGTTCTGACGAGCCCGGTAGGCCTCCTGAAGCTCTCTCACGCCGGCGCCGAGACGTTCCGCCGAGGGGTACACCTTCGGCAGCGCGTCGTACACGCCTCGCTCGAGCGCACGTTCGAGTTCAGCGCTCACCCCATCCATCGCTCGCAGCTCCGAGAGCGCCCAGACGAGATCGTCGAGCAGTTCGTCGATCGGCTGTTCCTCCAGCCGGGTCCAGTCGTCGGATCGCAGGGCGAGTGCATGCCCGATCCGCAACGGCGTGCTGCGAGCGATTCTGAAATCCAGAACCTCGGCGATTCGCCGCAATCCGTGCAACGGGCTCGCCTGGAACTCTCCGGCGTGGAAGCGGCAGGTCATGACGCGCCGGCGGCTCGTGCTCCACCGCGCGAACCGCTCGAAGGCCGGCGCGAACAGCCAGTTCGGAACGTCTTCCTCCCGCCCGCAGACATCCAGCCCGTCAACGAACGGAGCCACGCTCGGGCATGCCTCGAGTATCTCGATCAGGGACTCGACGATGTCGTAGATGCCACCTGGATCGAAACGCCAGTGTTCGGGTTCGGGGCGGCTCGCCGTGGCCGACTTCGTCTTCACGAGACCCAGGGGAAACGTCACTCGCACCGGATCGTCCTGGGCCACCGCAAATGCGTGATAGCCCGACAAGGCGAACAGGTACTCTGCCGCGAGGCTCTCGGCACGGCTGCGCACAACTGAGTGAATCGACTCTCCCAGCCGCAGCTCCATCGCTCGCAGCGTCGTCGATTGCTTGCAGTGGACCCGAATAGCCTGCTCGAAGTATCGCTCCTTCGGAAAGCGCTCACGCCGCAGCGAAGACAGTCTCTCGAACAGGTCGACGAAGACGTCAAGCCCGGGGGCGCGCTGGCTGATCGCACCCAGCATGATCGCTTCGATGCGGTAGAGCGCGACGCGACGTGCATCCGTCCACCGCGCTCTCGCATCTTCCTTGATGCCGATCACGGCTTCGAGGTCCGGCAGGCGACCAGACGGCCGGTCGAAGTCCAGCAATTCGCGCAGCTGGTCGCCAGACTCGGCCGAGCCTTTCGCAGCCTGCAGCGCGTACCCCAACGACGCCGGCCATTCCGGATGGAGTTCGAGCAACGCCCGCATCGCGAGCAGGAGCGGACAGGGGTCGAACTGCGTACCGTCGATGTCACACAGCACCTTCATCGTCTGCCCCGCGTCGCTGGCGGACGTCATCTGCGATGCGACGGCATGGAGAACGACTTCGAGCGGCAGCGCAGCTCCTTGGTGCACATGGATGTCCGCGCACGGATAGTCGATGGCCTGTGACGCGTCAGCGCCGAGAAAGGACATCAACGTGGTGCGAGGGAGCCGCTGACGCGCGATGACGTGGATGGGCGACCGCGGATCGGCCGTCTTGATCTCGTGCGCCGCCTCCTCCAGAGCTGCGAGGACGAGTTCGGCGTCAGACCCGCAGCTGCGCAAGCGCAGCCACGGCGGATTCCGATGGTCCGCCAAGCCCGGGCTCCAAGACATCTCGGTCCGGCGGATCCACTCGCCGACCTCTCCCTGCTCGTCCAACTTCCACGGCTTCACGCCACCGAGCCGCTCAAGCGGACTGAGCAGGTAGGCCGCAAGGTCCACCCCCCACCAGCCTCTCATCATCCGCTCACGACATCCGCACCACGCGGCTCACCGGCCGAGGCAGCGTCCTGCGGCGGGAAGAGGCGCGCGATGTCGGCGATGACCTCGGGCCGTACGTTCACAGCAGTGAGACCGAGCAGCACGTCGCGTGTCGCGCCCATCTCGCGCAGGGACGAGACTATCCGCGCCGAGACATTGTGTTGCTCGAGCAGCTGCAGAAGCGTTGCCCGGTCGTTCTCGTCGGTCTCCTGCAACTGTGCTCGGAGCCCTTCCAGGCTCGTGGCGCGAGCGTCTTCACCGAGGCTGCGCAGAAGCTCTATGTCCGCGATCGAGACGTCGCTGTGCAAATGCTGGGCAGCCTGATCCGCGATGCTACGTCTGGCGTAGTCGGTGTATTCCGGCTCGACGTTCTCCTTCCAGAACGAGCGCAACTCGTCAGCGAGTGCCTCGCTGCAGAAGAGACGAGAGGAGAGCAGGGGGAACAGTCCCTCGAACCACACCACGAACTCCAGGTCGCGATTAGAGGCTCGTTCGCGCGAACGCTCCAGCAGCTCAGCTGTCGCGGCGAGCAGCTCTCTCACCATCCGGGCGCGCTGCGCTTCCCATTCGTCCGACCTGGTCACCTCCACGATCTTGGCCGCCGAGATCTCTGCGATCGCGTCAGGAACGCGTCGGTTCGATTGTGTCGCGATTACCAGTTGCAGATGGCACAGGACGAGAAACTCGACGAGCGCGAAGCCCTCCGGCTCGACCTTCGCGAGTACCGTGTGCAGCTTCTCCCACCCCCAATGAAACACGAAGTAATCCGAGAACGTCTCCCAGTCCGGCACCGTCCAGTACGTCCATTTCGTCTCGTCGCGCCCGTCGGTGACCTGCCGCGCCCACGTCGCACCCCCAGGCGCCACGACCCCGCGGTTGAGGCGGGCCAAGGGCAGGAGCGCGCCGTCCTGTCGGTCCTGTGCGCTTTCCCATGCGAGATAAAGGAGACACGCGATCTGGTCCGGAAGCTTGTTGGCACGCGTCAATTCTCTGTCCGCGCCCATCGCGTCATAGGCATAGAACTCGATGAATACGCGGGCAAGGATGATTCTTGCGTGAAGCGCTCTGTCCTCGTCTCTGTCCTCGCGATAGATCACATGCCCGTGACCGGTGGTCGTTCCGAAGTTGATGTCGCGAAGGTCGAACGAGACGGTTGACAACCCGTGTTCGTTCACACCGAACTGAAGCAGTTGCGGACGCTCGCTCGGCAGCTGACCCCGCGATGCCTCGAGACCATGTCTGAGGATCATCGTCAGGGCCCTGGCGGCCGCGGCCTCACCGCTGTCAGGGTCTATCTCCGTCAGGGCCTCATGGAGCTGCCGGAGATCGCGTGCGTTCTCGGACAGAACCCCGGAGTATCCAGAGGGCCCCAAGACGGCGCCGCTTTCTGAGCGGATCTCGAAGATGTCTGCGAGGCTCGCGTATCCGACGTCCGTCATCGAGAATCTGCGAAGCACGTCGATGATCGGCTGGGCCTCGCCGAGCGGCGTGAAGCGCAGGCGTTCGTCGAACTCGAGCGCTTCCAACTCCACGCGGAGCGAGCGCGGGAAGCTCTTGACGAACCGCCGGTCGACGGTGTCGCGCAATTCGGCTGCGGTGAGCAAGCCCTGTTCGAGCGCCGTCGCCCCTGCTGAGCCGTAGCTAGTCAGCAGTCCGATCTCGAGGGAACGGCGCAGCGTCGAACGATGAGCCGCGAAGATCAGCGCAGTTCGCGGGCTCGCCCCCAGCAATTGGGCGTCTCGGACGATCGACGGCAAGAGATCGGGCGCAAGGTCCGCATCGTCGACAGCCAGCACGAGTTGCATGAAGCGTTCACCTCGCGCCTCCGCGATCCCATCGAGCAGGCTCGCCCAGTCCGATCCGATGTGCACCCCGCGGCGCGGCAGCTTCACCGCGTCGCGGCCGAAGTCCTCGAACGTGAGTCCGCGCTGTTCCAGACCGGGGAGGAACGCGCTCCCGCGAACCGCGAGGTTGCGGGCCAGTTCCTGCAGGTGGACTCCGAGGTGCTTCTCTCTCCATGCGACGCCCGCTTCAGCCTCGATCTCCTGCTCCAGCTGAGCGAGCACCCATCCGGCAAGACTGTCGCCGATCGCGAACGACTCAGGGTCGATGACCGGCAGGACGACGCACGAGGGTTCGGTCCTCAGCATGCGCAGAGCGAAGCGCAGGACCGTTGACTTGCCCATGCCGCGATCGCCGAGGATGGTCACGACTCGCGGGCGATCGGGCACCGCCATCTCAGCGCCGTTCGCGCGCGGAGCCAATCCGCGCGTCAGTCTGAACGTTCGCTCGATCTCTTGAGCAAGCGCCGCAGGCGCCTCGCCCGAATATGGCAGCGACCACTCGCCGGACGGGAGCCCCTCGTAGGGTGCATTCATCGCGTCACCAAGCCAGGACGGCATCTCATTTCGCACACGTGGGCATCCTAGGCCGCAGACCGGACCCTATGCGCCGTTTTGTCGATGATCAACGCTTTGTCGTGATTGAGAGCCAGTGCAAGCTGAGTTCACTCACGGGCGGGGACAACCGACCGCGTGGCATGGCCGGTCAGGACCCCCTACTGTCCGCGTCATGTCGCCGACCCGCGTGCTGATCGCCGAGGACCAGGTGCTGCTGCGCTCCGGGATCGCGCGGCTGCTGGAGGACGCGGGGATGGAGGTCGTCGCGCAGGCCGGCGACGCCGCGGAGCTGATGCGCAAGGTCCGCGCGCACAAGCCCGACGTGGCGATCGTCGACGTGCAGATGCCGCCCGACAACACCGACGACGGGCTGCGGGCGGCGATCGCGCTGCGACAGGAGCTGCCCGAGGTCGCGATCGTCGTGCTGTCGCAGTTCCTCGAGGAGCGGTACGCGCTCGACCTCGTCGGCGAGGACGCGTCCGGCGTCGGCTACCTGCTGAAGGACCGCGTGATCGACGTCGACGCCTTCGCCGACGCGATCGAGCGGGTCGCCGCGGGCGGCTCGGCGCTCGACCCCGAGGTCGTCTCGCGGATGGTCGGGCGCCGCCGCGCCGACGACCCGCTCGACGCCCTCACCCCGCGCGAGCGCGAGGTGCTCGGGCTGATGGCGGAGGGCAAGTCGAACCGCGGCATCGCCGAGCTGCTCGGCCTCAGCGGCGCCGGCGTCGAGAAGCACGCGACGCGGATCTTCCACAAGCTCGGCGTCGCCGACGAGCCGACCGAGCACCGCCGCGTGATGGCCGTGCTGCAGCTGCTGCGGGCGGGTTAGGCCGGCGTCGCCGGCAGGTCGGCGGTGACGGTGGTGCCGGCGCCGGGGGCGCTCTCCACGTGGAGCGTGCCGCCGGCGGCGCCGACGCGGTCGGCGAGGCCCTGGAGGC
>JAEXXR010000413.1 GCA_023405705.1 Actinomycetes bacterium | reverse complement strand
GGCGTAGGCGGCCGCGGGCAGGCCCCCGCCGATCACCTTGCCGAGCACCGTCAGGTCGGGCGTGACGCCGCTGAGGCCCTGGACGCCGCCGCGCGCGACGCGGAAGCCGCTGATCACCTCGTCGAAGATCAGCAGCGCGCCGCTGGCGTCGGCCTGCTCTCGCAGCAGCTGGAGGAAGCCCTCCTGCGGCGGGACGAGTCCCATGTTGGCCGGGTACGGCTCGGCGACGATCGCGGCCGGCGCGTGGCGCTCGGTCGCCGCGCGCAGCGCGTCCGGGTCGTTCCACGGCACGATCACCGTCGCCGCGGTCGCGGCGGCCGGCACGCCGGGGCTGGCCGGGATGCCCTGCGTCGCGAGGCCGGAGCCGGCCTCGGCCAGCAGGCCGTCGACGTGGCCGTGGTAGGCGCCGGCGAACTTGACGATCGTCTCGCGGCCGGTCACGGCGCGCGCGAGCCGCAGCGCGCTCATCGACGCCTCCGTCCCCGACGAGGTCATCCGCACCATCTCCGCGGAGGGGATGCGCGCGACGACCTCCTCGGCGAGCGCGACCTCGCCGGCGGTCGGCGCGCCGAAGCTGGTGCCGGCGGCGGCCGCCTCGGCGACCGCGGCGATCACGTCCGGGTGAGCGTGCCCGTGGATCAGCGGGCCCCACGAGCAGACGTAGTCGAGATAGCGGTTGCCGTCGACGTCGACGAGCTCGGCGCCCTCGCCGCGAGCGATGAAGAGCGGCGCCGCGAGCCCGATCGAGCGCATCGCGCGGACGGGCGAGTTGACGCCGCCCGGCAGCACCCTCAGCGCCTGTGCGTACAGGGCGGCGGAGCGGACGTCGTTCAGCGTCGGATCTGGCATGCGCGGCAGCGTGTCACAGCCCGGCGTGCTCGCGCTCCCACGCCTTGAACTCGTCGGTGAAGTAGAGCAGCCGGATCTTCTTGAACTCCGTCGAGGAGTAGAGCGTCGCGCGCTCGCTGATGCCGTGCGTCGCGGCGATCGAGTCGAGGATCGCGTCGCACTCCTCCTTCGAGCGGCCGTGCGCCATCGTGAAGACCGAGTACGGCCAGTCCTCGTAGGTCGGGCGCTGGTAGCAGTGCGAGATGCCGCGCACGGCGGCCATCTGCCGGCCGACCTCGAGGATCCGCTCCTCCGGGACCTTCCAGACGCCCATGCCGTTGGCGGAGAAGCCGGCGCGGCGGTGGAAGAGGATCGCGGCGACGCGGCGCAGCAGGCCGCGCTCCTGCATCCCGGCGAGATGGTCGAGCAGCCGCTCCTGCGTGACGCCGAGCTGCGCGGCGGCCGGGGCGTACGGCTCCGGCACGACCGGCATGTCGCCCTGCAGCGCGCGGATCACGGCGACGTCGAAGTCGTCGTAGGGCTGCGGGTCGAGCTCGACCGGGTCGGCGGCGACGGCCTGGGCGGCGAGCGCTCTCGTGTCGCCCTCCATCTCCAGGTCCATGCGGATCTTGAACAGCTTCAGCGTCGGCAGCTGGCGGACCGAGGTCGCGCCGGCCTCGCGCGCGAGCACGTCGAGCGTCCCCTCCAGCCCGAGCTTCGAGTCGGGCTCGGTCGCAATCGTGAACCACATGTTGAAGTCGTGGTTGCGCAGGTAGTTGTGCGAGACGCCCGGGTGGGCGTTGATCACTCTGGCGGCGCGGTGGGGGTTGTCGGCGTCGACCTTGGCGGCGACCAGCATCGACTCGTAGCCGAGCGCGCGCGTGTCGAAGATCGGCGTGACCTGGCGGATGATCCGCTGGTCGATCAGGTGCTGGACGCGCTGCAGCACCGTCTGCTCGTCGACCTCGGCCAGCTCCGCGACGGCGCGGAACGGACGCGGCTGCAGCGGAAACCTCCCCTGCATCAGGTTGAGCAGCCGTCTGTCCAGCTCGTCGAGCGGGATCGCGGCGCCGTATCTGCGGCTGCGCAGCTTGGGGGTCGCCTGTCCGGCGTCGGTCATCTCGCCTCCTGAAGCCACCGGGCGGCGTCCTTGGCGTGGTAGGTGATGACGACGTCAGCACCGGCCCGGCGGATCGCGGTGAGCGTCTCGAGCACGGTGGCGCGCTCGTCGAGGTGGCCCGCGGCGGCGGCGGCCTTGACCATCGCGTACTCGCCGGAGACGTTGTAGGCGACCACCGGCATGCTGGTCGCGTCCTTCACCCGGCGGATCACGTCGAGGTAGGCGAGCGCCGGCTTGACCATCACCATGTCGGCGCCCTCCTCGACGTCGAGCGCGACCTCGCGCAGCGCCTCGTCGGCGTTGGCCGGGTCCATCTGGTAGCTGCGGCGGTCGCCGAACGCCGGCGTCGAGTCGGCCGCCTCGCGGAAGGGCCCGTAGTAGGCGGAGGCGAACTTGGCCGAGTAGGCGAGGATCGGGAGGTCGCTGAAGCCGGCCTCGTCGAGCGCGGCGCGCAGCACGCCGACGCGCCCGTCCATCATGTCGCTCGGCGCGATCACATCGGCGCCGGCGCGCGCCTGCGAGACGGCGGTGCGGGCGAGCAGCTCCAGCGAGGCGTCGTTGTCGACGGCGCCGTCGCTGCGGACCACGCCGCAGTGGCCGTGGCTCGTGTACTCGCAGAGGCAGAGGTCGGGGATCACGAGCAGGTCGGGGTGGGCCTGCTTGATCGCACGCGTCGCGAGCTGGACGACGCCCTCGTCGTCCCAGGCGCCCGAGCCCTCCTCGTCCTTCTGGTCGGGAATCCCGAACAGCATCACCGCCGGGACGCCGAGCGCGGCGACGGCGCCCGCCTCGGCGACGGCGTGGTCGATCGAGAGCCGCTCGACGCCCGGCATCGCGGCGATCGGCTCGCGCCGGTCGCTGCCGTGGGTGACGAACAGCGGGAGGATGAAGTCGCCGGCGTCCAGGTGCGTCTCGCGCACGAGGCCGCGCAGCGCCCCGGTCCGGCGCAGGCGGCGCATGCGGGTGAGGGGAAAGGCCATTCCGGGCCAGGATAACGCCGCCCTGGTGCGCGCTCGCGCCGAG
>JAEXXR010000375.1 GCA_023405705.1 Actinomycetes bacterium | reverse complement strand
GGGATGGACGGCGTGCTGCGCTGCCGCGACGGGGTGCTCCAGCGGCTGCTGCATCACGGGGAGGAGCCCGTCGTCGTGCGCGTCGCGCAGCTGGCGCCGCGCCGCGTCCTCTTCGGCGCGCAGGCGGAGCGCGAGGAGGCGGCCGCGTGGGGGATCGAGCGGATGCGCTTCGCGCTCGGCGTCGACGACGACCTGCGCGCCTTCCACGAGCGCTTCCGCGACGACCCGCTGATCGGCGCCGCCGTGCGCGCCCAGCCCGCGCTGCGGCTGCGCCGTCGTCCGGAGCCGTTCGAGGCGCTCGCGTGGGCGGTCACCGAGCAGCTGATCGAGTACGTGCGCGCGGCCGCGATACAGCGGCGGATCGTCGGCCGGCTCGGGCGCCGCTGCGCGCGCACCGGCCTGCGCGACCTGCCGACGCCGGCGACCGTCGCCGCGCAGGCGCCGGCGCTGCTCTGCTCCTTCGACCTCGCAGACAAGCGCGCGATCGCGCTGCGGCGGGTCGCGCGCGAGGTGGCATCCGGCAGGGTCGACCTGCACGCCGCCGACCACGAGGCCGGTTGGAGACGGCTCCTGGCGATCCCCGAGATCGGCCCGTGGACGATCGAGGTGCTGGCGCTGCTGGGGCAGGGCCGAATGGACCAGCTGCCGGCCGGCGACCTCGCCTACCGCAAGCTCGTCGGCCGCCTGCTGACCGGCGATCCGCGCGCGCGGGTCGACGAGCAGGACGTGCGCGACTTCTTCGCTCCGTATGGAGCGTGGAGAGGCCTCGCGGGCGCGTACGCGCTGCGCGCGGCGGCGCCGGAGCTGCGCGCGGTCGCGGCCGCGGCGTAACCGGGCTCGCACGACCGAAAGCGGCCTCGACGCCGTGTCGGGGTGCGAAACCCCTGCAAAGCTCATTATTAAGAGCGCCGTGGGCGTTATGGATTCGTCCCGCGGTCCACCCGCGTTCTACCGCGTGGACAACCGCCCGGCGGCGAATCTTCGACACCGGGCCGATGTCTCGCCTCCCTCCCGAGCGCAGGATCTACCACGCTCGCAATTCGATTCAGGAGGGTCTGCAGTGCCTAAATCCCGTCTGGGGCGTGCCGCCGCACTCGGCGTGCTCGTGTCGCTTCTCCTGCCAGCCTCGGCGCTGGCGCAGGACGGTCCAACCGTCGAGTCGCTCGCAGGCGAGCTGAACACCACGTGGATCATGGTGGCCGCCTGTCTCGTCTTCTTCATGCAGGCCGGCTTCGCCTTCCTCGAGATCGGCATGTCCCGCGGCAAGAACGCCGGCATGGGCATCGCCAAGATCCTCGTCAACTTCTCGATCGCCTCGCTGATCTGGTGGGCCGTCGGTTATGGCCTCGCCTTCGGCGGCACGGCGACCTTCTTCGGTGATTCCGGCTTCTTCATCGGCAACGGCACGACGTTGGCCGGCGAAGCCGCCGACTCCGCCACGCTCGGCCACTTCGCCTTCCAGCTGATGTTCCTCGGCGTCTCGCTCGCGATCGTCTGGGGCTCCTCGCTCGAGCGCATCAAGTTCGGCGCCTACATCGCTTTCGCGGTCGTCTTCTCGGCGGTCATCTACCCGCTCATCGCCCACATGGCGTGGAGCGGCGGCCTCCTCTCCAGAGTCGGCTCCGGCGTCCAGGACTTCGCCGGCTCCTCGGTCGTCCACCTCACCGGCGCGACCGCGGCGCTCGCCTGCGTCCTCTTCCTCGGCCCGCGCAAGGGCAAGTACGGCCCCGACGGCAAGCCGCGCCCGATCCCGGGCCACAGCATGCCGCTGCTCGGCCTCGGCGTCCTGATCCTCTGGCTCGGCTGGTTCGGCTTCAACGGCGGCTCGACGCTCGGCACCGGCGGCAACGCCTTCGCCGAGGTGATCGCGGTAACCAACATGGGCGCGATCGGCGGCGTCATCGGCGCCACCCTGCTGATCTGGCTGCTGCAGAGAAAGCTCGACGTCGGCATGATCGGCAACGGCGCGATCGCCGGCCTCGTCGCGATCACCGCTCCGGCGGGCTTCGTCGAGATGTGGGCGGCGCCGATCATCGGCTTCGTCGGCGGCCTGATCGTCGTCGCGGGCGTGCTCGCGATCGAGAAGAAGCTCGACGACCCGGTCGGCGCGCTCTCCGCGCACGGCCTGGCCGGCATCTGGGGCACGCTCGCCTGCGGCCTCTTCACCTCCGAGCGTCTCGCGGCGGTCGGCAGACCGGGCCTCTTCTACGGCGGCGGGCTCGAGCAGCTCGGCGTCCAGGCGGTCGCCGTCGTCGTCACCTTCGGCGTCGTCTTCACGCTCTCGGCGCTGACCTTCGCCGCGATCAAGGCGACGATCGGCCTCCGCGTCAGCGAGGAGGAGGAGGATGCCGGTCTCGATATCGCCGAGCACGGCATGTACGGTTACCCCGAGCAGTTCATCCCCGCCCCTGAGCTGATCGGCGTCGGCTCGCCGCGTCCGAACGGCGCGACCGCATCCGCCCCGATCGGCAGCACCTCGGAGGTCCCCGCATGAAGCTCGTCGTCGCCTACATCCGGCACGAGGCGTTCGAGCCGATCCGCCTGGAGCTGCTCGAGCTCGGCTTCCCGTCCCTGACGATCATCGAGGTCAAGGGGTCGGGCCGCCAGAAGGGCATCACCGAGCACTACCGCGGCTCGTCGGTCACGAACTACCTGCGGCCGAAGATCAAGGTCGAGTGCGTCGTCGCCGACAACGACACGCAGACGATCGTCGACACGATCCTGAAGCACGCGCGGACCGGCTCGATCGGCGACGGGAAGGTCTTCGTCGTCCCGGTCGAGCAGGCCTACCGCATCCGCACCGGCGAGTCCGGTGAGGAGACCCTCCAGATCCACCCGGACGCGGCGGCCGCCGCGACCTGACCCGAACCGGACGCGCGAGCACGGCATGAGGGGGGGGCGGGCGCCGAGGCGCCCGCCACCTGCCGTGCGCGTCCCTGTCAGCGACGGAGTCCCAGATGTCCCACGAGCTGCATCTCCAGCTCGTCGGAGCGGTGCTGGGGGGTGAGGGGCTCGCACGCGTGGCGGAGCTGCTGTCGGCAGCGGTCCACGCCCCCGTCGCGATCCTCGTCCCGCGCATCGCCGCGGCGGCTGCATTTCCCGTCGGCACAGAGCTGAGCGCCCTGCGCCGCTACGCCGACGAGCGCGTCAGGGGCCTCACCGCGCCCAGGCCCGACGGCCTCGTCGCGGAGGCCCCCGTCCTCGCCGGAGAGGAGGTGATCGGCGTCGTCGCCCTGCTGCGCGGCGAGCGGCCGCCTGCCGAGGAGGCGACCGAGCTGCTCCAGCTCGCCGCCGTCGCCTCGCTGACCGAGGTCGCCGTCGAGCAGGCCAAGCGCGAGGTCGAGGAGACGCTCCGCGCCTCGCTGCTCGACGAGCTGCGCGCCGGCGGCGACGAGCTCGACGGCCGCGCGATCGCGCGCCGCGCCGCCCGCCTCGGCTG
>JAEXXR010000303.1 GCA_023405705.1 Actinomycetes bacterium | reverse complement strand
CCTCTGGATCGGCCGCGAGGGACGGCAGCTGGAGCTGGCGCCGGCCCGCGCCGGCGGCGGCGACCTCAGCGCGGCCGGCGACTCGCTCGCCGCGCCGATGCCGGGGACGATCCTGCTCGTGAACGTGAGCGACGGCGACGCGGTCCGCGCCGGCGAGGTGCTGGTCGTGATGGAGTCGATGAAGATGGAGCTGTCGGTGAGCGCGCCGCACGACGGCGTCGTCCGCGGCCTGACGGTCGCGCCCGGCGACAAGGTGGCGCTGAGAGCGGTGCTGCTGGAAGTGCACGCCGACGACGGCACGGAGGAGACGCGATGAGCGCCGAATCGCTCGGCCGGGGGCCTCGGACTCGGTCCGCAGAACTCGCCTGGAGGCTCGTTCTCCGAGCGTGGGAGGAGACGCGATGAGCGCGTATCGCGAAGGGCACCTGGAGCTGATCGCCGACCTGGAGTCGCGCCTGGAGCGGGTGCGGGCCGGCGGCGGCGCGAAGGCGACCGAGCGCCACGTCGCGCGCGGCAAGCTGCCGGCGCGCGAGCGGATCGAGCGGCTGTGCGATCCGGGCGCGCCGTTCCTCGAGGTCGCGCCGCTGGCGGCCGAGGAGATGTACGACGGCGCGGCGCCGAGCGCCGGCGTCGTCGCGGGCGTCGGGCTGGTCCACGGCCGTCACTGCATGGTCGTCGCCAACGACGCGACCGTGAAGGGCGGGACCTACTTCCCGATGACGGTCAAGAAGCACCTGCGCGCGCAGGAGATCGCGGCCGAGAACCGCCTGCCGTGCATCTACCTCGTCGACTCCGGCGGCGCCTTCCTGCCGATGCAGGACGAGGTCTTCCCCGACCGCGAGCACTTCGGCCGCATCTTCTTCAACCAGGCGAACATGTCCAAGCGCGGCATCCCGCAGATCAGCGCCGTGATGGGCTCGTGCACCGCCGGCGGCGCCTACGTCCCGGCGATGAGCGACGAGACGGTGATCGTGCGCGAGCAGGGGACGATCTTCCTCGGCGGCCCGCCGCTGGTGAAGGCGGCGACCGGCGAGGAGGTGACCGCCGAGGAGCTCGGCGGCGGCGACGTCCACGCGCGCACCTCCGGCGTCGCCGACCACCTCGCCGAGGACGACGCCGACGCGCTCCAGCGGCTGCGCGACATCGTCCGCACCCTGCCCGCGCCGGGGCCGCTGCCGTGGGAGCGGATCGCGTCCCGCCCGCCCGCGCACGCCGACGACCCCGACGGCCTGCTCGACCTCGTCCCGCTCGACACGCGCACGCCCTACGACATCCGCGAGCTGCTGGCGCGCGTCGTCGACGGCGGCGAGCTGCAGGAGTTCAAGGCGCTCTACGGCACGACGCTCGTCTGCGCCTTCGCGCACGTCGACGGCCATCCGGTCGGGATCGTCGCCAACAACGGCGTGCTGTTCAGCGAGTCGTCGCTGAAGGGCGCGCACTTCGTCGAGCTGTGCGACCGCCGCGGCATCCCGCTGCTGTTCGTCCAGAACGTCGCCGGCTTCATGGTCGGCCGCGACTACGAGGCCGGCGGGATCGCGAAGGACGGCGCCAAGCTCGTGACGGCGGTGTCGTGCGCGCGCGTGCCGAAGCTGACGGTGATCGTCGGCGGCTCCTACGGCGCCGGCAACTACGGCATGTGCGGCCGCGCCTACTCCCCGCGCTTCCTGTGGATGTGGCCGAACGCCCGCATCTCCGTGATGGGCGGCGAGCAGGCCGGCGCGGTGATGACCGAGGTCGGCCAGCCCGAGGTCGGCGCCCAGCTGCGCGACCAGTACGAGCGCCAGGGCAGACCGGTCTACGCGACCGCCCGCCTGTGGGACGACGGCGTGATCGACCCCCGCCAGACCCGCAACGTCCTCGCCACCGCCCTCGCCGCCTGCGCCAACGCCCCGCTGGAGGACGTCGGCTACGGCATCTTCCGGATGTAGCGGCGCCGGGGTGGCGCCCCGCTGTGCTTGAACTGCCGAATTGCGGTGCGGTGGTGGTTAGGATCGCCGCATGCCGCGCCTCGTCACGCTGTGCGCCGTCCTGCTGCTCGGGCTTCCGGCGGCCGGGCAGGCGGCCGGGCGAGCGTCGCCGGCGGAGGTCGTCCGGCGCTTCGCAGCCGAGCTGAACGAGCCGTACGCGCAGGCGAGACCGTGCCGGTGGCTGAGCGCGCGGGTGCGGCCGCTGGTCGAGACGAACGCGTTCATCGGCCTCGACCCATGGCTCGCCGACTTCTATGCACCGAAGCTGCGCAGTCGCGACTGCGATTTGATGGTCCGGCTCTTCGGCGACTTCAGCGCGGACGACGAGGACGGCTTCCGCACAAGGGTCGCGGTCGGGAGCGTTCGCTCGGTGGCACGGCGCGGTGGCACCGTCCAGCTGCGCGTGGCGGTCACTCAGCGGTTCAGCGAGCGGCGGCGACTGCAGAGGACGGAGGCCGACGTCTTCCTCCTGCGCGAGCGCGGCGCCTGGCGGGTCGTAGCGGCAAGCAGGCTCTGGCGCCTTTGGCCGGAGTCCCGGTCGCCGCGGTCGTTCGCCGGGCTCGGTCGTCACCTGCGCTGGCTGGAGCGCCTGGGGAGACGGATGCGCGCCTACGAGCGCGCGCTCGTCCGCTCCTGGCGGCGGAACCGCACAGCAGTCGCGACGATGACCCTGTCGCTCCCGGCGCCCGGCAGCAGCCGCGACGATCCGCTGCACGACGTGCTCGGGCCGCAGCTCAGACGGATCGCCGACCAGCGGGCGGCGACGGTCGACCTGCGCAGCGCGTCGCTGAGCACCGCGGGGGGGACCGTCGCCTTCGAGCTGCGCTTCCGCGGCGCCGTCCCGAAGGAGGCGCAGATCGATCTGCGCCTGCTGCAACTGCGCCGCCATCACCGTCATCCCCCACGTCCCGTCTCAGTCCCGATCGAGGGTCGGTGGCGCGTCTCGCTGCACGACGGATGGGCCAGCGCGTGGGGCGAGCACGAGCTGGCTGCGCTCCCCGGCTTGCAGGTCTCTGCGGTCGGCGACACGCTGCGGCTCGTCGGCGGCGCCGAGCTGCGCGGGAGATACGGGCGGATCGACCTGTCAAGACCGCTGACGTGGAGCGTTCGCACCGTCGAGCGAATACCGGGCGGCAGGCCCTTCGGCGGCACCTGGAGCGACCAGATCCCCAGCTGGAACGACCCCGCGGGCATCGAACGCCTCGAGCACCCGCCGCCGGGCTAGAGGGCGCGTATGCGCCACGAGCGGGTCGGGTAGCGTCGCGGACATGCGCCGAATCTCCGCTTTTCTCGCCATCGCCGCCGGGGCGGCGACGTGCTCGGTGCCGGGGGCGGCGGGGGCCGCCCTGCCGGCGGTGTCGCCGGCGACGCCCGACGCGGTGCCGGGGCCGGTCGTGCAGGCCGTCAACGCGCTGACGGTCGAGGCCAGTCCCTGCAGCCTGCTGACGCGGGACCTGCGCGAGTCGATCGCGGCGCAGGAGTTGCTCGCGCACGACCCGCCCGCGATCGAGCCGTTCGGGCCCGACGACGTGACACGGCTGTGCGACACCTACGTGGTGGCGAACGCCGGCAGAGAGTTCGGCGACGAGCCGCGCGGCGGGTGGCTGCGGACCGAGATCAGACGCGTCCGCCTGGCCGTGCAGCGGGGCGACGTCGCGCGCGTGCGCCTGCTGGTCAGACAGCGCTACACGAGAGACTGGGACTGGCTCCAGCGCGAGGAGGCGACCGACCTGCTCGTCGTGCGCGAGGAGGGCGCCTGGCGGCTCGCCTCGCTGAGCGGGCTGATCGAGGCGTCGTACGTCGCCGGCTTCCCGCGCGAGCGCACGCTCGTCGAGCTGCAGAGAGAGCGAGAGGAGCGCCGTGCCGAGACCGGCCGCATGCTGCGCGGGCACGCGCGGCTGGTGCGCGAGCTGGCGGAGCTGCCGCGGCCGGTCGCGCCCGAGACGCTCGCCTGCGCGACCGGCAGAGCGGCCGTCCGC
>JAEXXR010000291.1 GCA_023405705.1 Actinomycetes bacterium | reverse complement strand
CCCACGCACGACACACCCCCCGCGCCGCGCGCCTCTTCGCGTCGGCGCATCCCTTCGCGCCACGCCCCCACACGCGCCCCCTCCCCCAGCTCAGTTCACGCCACCCCGCAGTGGGTGCAGACCGTCGACAGGCGCTCCATCGCGCTGTCGGGGCGGTCCGGGAGGGCGTCGAGCGCGGCGGCCGCGGCCTGGACGTCCTCGATCGTCGCGCTGCGAGCCTCGAGCGCGAAGCGGCCGAGCCAGCGGACGGCGGCTCGTTCGTAGCCGTCCTGCTCCCGCATCAGCAGGCAGATGCGGAGCGCGTCCTGGAGGTTGATGCGCGGCATCGCCGCGGCGAGCGCGCGAATGCGGGCGAGATCGCCGGCGTCGAGCGCCTGGCGGAAGATCACGTACGGCGGGGTGCCTGAGCCGGTGCTTGTCACGAACGTATGTTCGCATCGACAGCAACAAGCTTAAGGTGGAAAACCGCAAGCTAAAGGTGGAGATACGCCGCAGATAACGCGACAAGGCCCGCGCGAGGCGACCGCCGACGGGGGCGCGGCCCCGCGGCACTCCGCGGGGCCAGAGCAGAGTGTGACCTGAAACACATACGACACACGTGAAACAAAACTGTTCCATCTGCTACCGTCTTGTCCCATGGCCGACGAGACGCAGCTGTTCGACACCGTCGCTCGCGTGCTGGCACGCGAGCCGGGCTCCTCGATGCAGGAGATCGCGTCGGCTGCCGGCGTCAGCCGGACGACGCTGCACCGCGCCTTCGGCGACCGCGACACGCTCGTCGAGAAGGTCAGCGCGCACGTGCTCGCCGACTGCGCCCGCCTCTTCGACGAGGCCGGGATCGACCATGCGCCGGTGCTCGAGGCGTTCGACCGCCTGATCGAGGCGACCCTGACGCTCGCGAAGGCGTACGCGCTGCTGTTCGCCGAGCCGGACGTCTACAAGATCACCAGACTGGTCGAGGAGATCAGAGAGCAGGACGAGCGCTTCGAGCGCTTCTTCGCGCGCGGTCAGACGGCCGGCGCCTTCCGACCCGACCTCCCGCCGCGCTGGCTCGTCTACTCCGTCGGCTCGCAGCTGACGGCCGTCTGGTGGGCGATCGACGACGGCTTCGTCGGCACCCGCGAGGCGCCGCGGCTGGTGCGCGCGACCGTGCTCGGCGGGATCGCCGCGCACGGCGTCGCCGACGACCCCACGCTGGGCGGCTGGACGAAGCCATGACCACCGCCCTCCGCCCCGCCGGCCGCTGGACGGTGCTCGGCGTCATCTGCGCAGCGATCCTCGTCGTCGTGATCGACGTCACGGTCCTGCACGTCGCCGCGCCGGCGATGACGGAGGACCTCAAGCCCTCCTCGGTCGCGCTGCTGTGGATCATCGACGTCTACCCGCTCGTCGTCGCTCCGCTGCTGGTCGCCTCCGGCGCCCTCGGCGACCGCTTCGGCCGCAAGCGGATCCTGCTCGCCGGCCTCGTCGTCTTCGGCCTCGCCTCGGCGCTCGCCGCGGTCGCCTGGTCGCCCGCGATCCTGATCGCCGCGCGCGCCGTGATGGGCGTCGGCGGCGCGATGATCCTGCCCGCCTCGATGTCGATCGTGCGCGACGTCTTCGAGGACCGCGACGAGCGCCGCACCGCCGTCGGCCTGTGGAGCGCGACGATGGCCGGCGGCGCCGCCCTCGGCCCGCTCGTCGGCGGCTTCCTGGTCGAGCACTTCACCTGGCACGCCGTCTTCCTGATCAACGTCCCGGTCGTGCTGCTCGTGCTGCCGATCGGCCTGAAGCTGCTGCCCGAGAGCCGCGCCTCCGAGCCGCCGCCGTGGGACACGCTCGCGGTCGTGCTGGCCGGCGCCGGCATCCTCGGCGTCGCCTTCGGGCTCAAGCACGGCGCGCGCCACGGCTTCGCCGACCCGTTCGTGATCGGCGTGCTCGCCGCCGCGATCGGCTCCGGCACGTGGTTCGTGCGCCGCCAGCTCGCGCGCACCGAGCCGCTGCTCGACGTCCGCCTGTTCGCCGATCGCGCCTTCGCGGTCGCGGTCGGCGCGGTGATGCTGACGATGTTCGGCCTCGTCGGGCTGGAGCTGTTCTTCGCCCAATACCTGCAGCTCGTGCTCGGCCTCGAGCCGCTGGCGGCGAGCGTGCGGCTGCTGCCGCTGATGCTGGCGAGCCTCGCCGGCGGCCTGCTCGCGGCGCCGCTGCTGCGCCGGGTCGGCACGCGCACGACGATCACCGGCGGCCTGCTGCTGACGACCGTCGCGCTGATCCCGATGCTGGCGCTCGGCGTCGCCGACCAGTACCTGCTGCTGGCGCTCCCGTTCGTCGCGCTCGGCTTCGGCCTGGAGGTCGCGCTGGTCGCCGCCAACGACGTGATCATCTCCGCGGTCCCCGCCGACCGCGCCGGCAACGCCGCCTCGATCGAGGAGACCGCCTACGAGCTCGGCGGCGGCCTCGGCGTCGCGGTGCTCGGCTCGATCCTCGCCGCCGTCTACAGCGACGCGCTCGGCGCGGTGCCGGGCGTCGACGCGAACGGGATGGCGGCCGCGGGCGAGTCGATCGGCCGCGCGGCGGAGGTCG
>JAEXXR010000250.1 GCA_023405705.1 Actinomycetes bacterium | reverse complement strand
GCGCAAGGGCGCCGCCCGAGGCGCCGCCCTTGGCGCGACCGCGTCGCTTGACGGTTGTCCTACAAGTCCCTAACCTGCCTTCCGACGTTGGACGTCCGACAAGTTGGGTCGCCGGTGGCAGAGAGAGTCGGCGAACCGGTCGGGCGTGCGGCGCGAAGCGATCACCTGAGCGGCAGGCGGACGCCTGCCGCCCGACTGAAGGACCCTGCATGCTGAACTTCGACGCAGACCGCTTCCGTTCGATCCAGGGCGAGGCCGTCGCGCTTGCCGGCCCCCTGCGCGAGACGGTGGGCAGACTGTTGGACGGAGGTGCGGGCAACCTCTTCTTCCTCGGCGCCGGCGGCGCGGGCGTGCTGATGCTCCCCGCCGCGCAGCTGCTCGCGCGCTCGACCGCCTTCCCGGTGAAGCTGGTCCACGCCGCCGAGATCGTCGCGGTCGGCGACGTCACGCTGGGCGAGCAGTCGATCGTCGTGATCCCGTCGCTCTCCGGCACCACCAAGGAGGCGATCGAGGTCCTCGAGTACGCGCAGGGGAGAGGCGCGACGGTGATCGCGCTGACCGGCAGCGCCGACAGCCCCGTCGCGACGAAGGCCGACCACAACTTCACCGTCCACGCCGCCGACGACACCTCCTCGGAGTCGTTCTACCTCCAGTCGCTGCTGATCGCGCTCGCCGTCCTCGACGCGCGCGGCGAGCTGGATGGCGGCTACGACGCGCTCGCCGCCGAGCTGAAGCTGCTCCCCGACCTGCTCGTCGACGTCAAGCAGGCGTTCGAGCCGCGCGCCGAGGAGCTGGCGACGCTCTACAAGGAGGAGCCCTACCACATCATCGTGGGCGGCGGCTCGGCCTGGGCCGAGGCCTGGTACTACGGCACCTGCATCCTGGAGGAGATGCAGTGGATCCGGACCCGTCCGGTCCACGCTTCCGACTTCTTCCACGGGACGCTGGAGCTGCTGGAGAGAGACGTCTCCGTCCTCCTGCTGCAGAGCGAGGACGACGCCCGTCCGCTCGCCGACCGCGTCGCCAGATTCGCGCCGACGATCACCGACAAGCTGCAGGTGATCGACCCGGCGCAGTTCGAGCTGCCCGGCATCTCCGACGCGACGCGCGCGCTGATCTCGCCGGTCCTGCTGGCGACCGCGCTGGAGCGGCTCTCCGCGCACCTCGAGGTGCTGCGCGACCACCCGCTCACGACCCGCCGCTACTACCGCCAGATCGCCTACTAGGCGCACCGAGCACCCGCAACGCGAGCCCAGAGCAACGCATGAGCGATCCGACCACAGGCGCGGCCGAGCAGGCCGCGCCCCCGGCGATCTGCCTGATCGGCAACCTCAACCTCGACCTGATCGTCCGCGGCGTCGAGGCGCTCCCGCAGTGGGGGCAGGAGGTCGCCGGCAGCGACCACGCGACCGTCACCTCCGGCCAGGCCGGCTACGTCGGCCTCGGGCTCGCGAAGCTGGGCGTCCCGGTCGACGTCGTCGCCAACGTCGGCGACGACGCGGCCGGGCGCGGCATCCTCGCCGACCTCCACGCCGCCGGCATCGGCACGGCCGGCGTCGAGGTCAGACCGGGCACCGTCACCGGCATCACCGTCGGCGTCGTGCGCCCGGACGGCGAGCGCGCCTTCGTCTCGCACTTCGCCTCGCTCGCCGACTTCGACGAGGCGCTCGTCGAACGCGGCTGGGCCTCCGCCGCGCACGCGCCGGTCGTCTGCCTCGTCGGCCTCTTCTCGGTCCCCGGCCTCGACCCGGGCGCGGCCGCGCGGATCCTCGCGCGCGCCCGCTCGGAGGGCCGCCGCACGGTGCTCGACACCGGCTGGGACCCCGACGGGTGGAGAGCGGAGACGGTCGCGGGCGTCCGCGCCGCGCTGCGCCACGTCGACGTCCTCCTGCCGAACCTCGACGAGGCGTCGGCGATCACCGGCATCGACGATCCGCTGCAGGCTGCCCGCGCCCTGCAGTCGTGTGGCCCGTCGCTGGTCGTCGTCAAGTGCGGCGCCGACGGCAGCGTCGCCGTCGACGGCGAGCAGACCGCCTCCGTGCGCGCGATCGACGTCGAGGTCGTCGACGCGGTCGGCGCCGGCGACGCCTTCGACGCCGCCTTCCTCTTCGCCCACCTGACCGGGTGGGAGCTTCAACCGGCGCTGGCCCTCGGCAGCGCGGCCGCCGGGGTCCACGTCTCGCGCGCGGCCGACCGCCACGCCTCGCTCGCCGAGGCGATCGCGGCGGCCGCTGCGCTCGGCGTCGCGCTGCCCTCCGTCCCAACTCGAACCGAAGCCCGCGGAGGTGGGCCCTCCACGTGATCGACATCCACACACATCCCGTGCAGATCGCCGAGCTGCTCGACGGCGATCCGGAGCTGAGACGCGCCGTGCACGACGTCTTCGGCCTCTTCATCGCGCCGCAGCCGCTGCGCACCTACGAGCTGCACCTCGACGAGGCCGGCATCGACAAGGCCGTCGTGCTGCCGATCGACTGCACGACCGCGCACGGCCTGAAGGTCGTCTCCAACGAGCAGGTCGTGCGGCTGATGGAGATGACCGATCGCGTGATCGGCTTCGCCTCCGTCGACCCGCGCGAGGCCGACGCGCCCGCCAAGCTGGAGAAGGCCGTGAAGGAGTACGGCCTCGTCGGGCTGAAGCTCGACCCGGCGCTGCAGCAGTTCGACCCGGCCGACCCGGAGACCGCGTTCCCGGTCTACCAGGCGTGCGTCGAGCTGGACATCCCGGTGCTGATCCACTGCGGCCTCAGCTGGGCGCCGAAGGGGCGCTCCGCGAGAGCGAACCCGCTCGCGCTGGAGGAGGTCGTCCACGCCTTCCCCGAGCTGCGGATCGTGATCCCGCACTTCGGCTGGCCGTGGGTGAACGAGTCGGTGATGCTCGCGCTCAAGCACCGCAACGTCCATCTCGACACGTCGATCCTCTACAGCGGCACGCCGCCGGAGTCCCTGCGCCACGTGCTGGAGGGCGTCGGGCTCGACCTGCTCGACCGCAGCCTCCACGAGCAGGTGCTGTTCGGCTCCAACTACCCGCGCGTCGACCCCAAGCGGGTCGCCGACGGCGTCCGCAGACTCGGTCTGCGGCCGACGCTGGAGCGCAAGGTCTTCCACGACAACGCGGCCCGCCTGCTGAGACTGGAGGGGACGGCGGCATGAGATCCCAGATCATCCGCTTCGGCATCCAGACGACCGGCGACACCGAGGTGATCGACATCACCGAACGCGTCCGCCAGCTCGTCCGCGACAGCGGCGCCAAGGACGGCCAGGCGCTCGTGATGACGCTCCACACGACGACGGCGATCACCGTCAACGAGGGGCTCGTCGACCTCGAGGACGACATCGTGGAGATGCTCGAGGAGCTGGCGCCGGCCGGGAGGAACTACCGCCACGCGCGCTTCCTGCACTCCGACGGCCAGATGGCCGTCAACGCGCCGTCGCACCTGCGCGGGGCGCTGCTCGGCTTCCAGTGCGCCTTCCCGATCGAGGACGGCGAGCTGGTGATGGGCGGCCGCCAGACGATCTACTTCGTCGAGCTGGACGGGCCGCTCCACCGCGAGGCGATCGTGCAGGTGATGGCCGCATGACCGCCACGGAGCGCCAGCCGCTCCTGGAGGCGCGCGGCGTCGTCAAGAGCTTCGGCCGCGTGCGCGCGCTGCGCGGCGCGAACTTCGCCGTCTACCCGGGCGAGGTCGTCGCGCTCTGCGGCGACAACGGCGCCGGCAAGAGCACGCTGGTGAAGACGCTCGCCGGCGTCCACGCGCCCGACGAGGGGCAGCTGCTGGTCGACGGCAGACCGGTCGCGTTCAGCTCGCCGGTCGACGCGCGCGCCCACGGGATCGAGGTCGTCTACCAGGACCTCGCGCTGGCGGCCGAGCTGCAGCCGGCGGCCAACCTCTACCTCGGCCGCGAGCTGCGCCGCAGAGGGCTGCTCGGCAAGCTCGGCTTCCTCGACGACGCCGAGATGAAGCGCCGCGGCGACAGAGCGTTCCACGACCTCGGCGTGCGGATCCAGGACACCGCCGATCCGGTCGCGTCGATGTCGGGCGGCCAGCGCCAGGGCGTCGCCGTCGCGCGCGCCGTGATGTGGGCCGACAAGGTCGTCTTCATGGACGAGCCGACGGCCGCGCTCGGCGTCGTGCAGACGCGCAACGTCCTCGACCTGATCGACCGCGTGCGGTCGCGCGGGATCGCGGTCGTCCTGATCAGCCACAACATGCCCGAGGTGCTCGAGGTCGCCGACCGGATCGAGGTGCTGCGCCTCGGCCGGCGGGTCGCCCGCTTCGAACGCGACAACGTGACGATGGAGGAGATCGTCGGCGCGATGACGGGTGCGATCGAGCACGAGAAGGAGAAGGACGCATGAGCGATGCGCCCAAGACCGCGCCGGCCGAGACGGCCGCGCCCGAGGAGGACGTCGACGCGCTCCCCAGAGCGCCGTGGTGGGCGGTGCTCGTCGCCGGCTCCAGCATCTGGATCGGCCTGATCCTCGTCGCCCTGATCGCCGCCTTCTCGATCGTCGAGCCGGGCAGCTTCCTGACGGTCGCCAACGGCCGCAACATCTCGACCGACGCGGCGATCCTGCTGGTGCTCGCGGTCGGCCAGACGTTCATCATCATCACCGCCGGCATCGACCTGTCGGTCGGCTCGATCCTCGTCTTCTCCGGCGTGATCTCGGCGAAGGTGATGCAGTGGACCGGCGGCGACGGCGCCGGCACGATCGTCGTCGGGCTGCTCGCCGCGCTCGTCTCCGGCGGCGCGTGGGGGCTGCTGAACGGCTTCCTCGTCGCGAAGGCGAAGATCACCCCGCTGATCGTCACGCTCGGCACCTTCGGGATGGCGCTCGGCGCCGCGCTGGTGATCACCGGCGGCATCGACGAGCGCGACGTCCCGTACGACCTGATCGACACGGTCGGCACCGGCCGGCTGTTCGGCGAGATCCCATGGCTCGTCGTGATCGCGCTGCTGGTCGCGGCCGTCTTCGGGATCCTGCTGGCGAAGACGCGCTTCGGCCGCTTCACCTACGCGGTCGGCTCCAACATGGAGGCGGCGCGCCGCGCCGGCATCGCCGTCGACCGCCACCTGATGAAGGTCTACACGCTCGCGGGCGTGCTCTCCGGCCTCGCCGGCTTCCTCTCGCTCGCGCGCTTCGGCACGACGACGATCGGCGGCCACGCGACCGACAACCTGCAGTCGATCACGGCCGTCGTGATCGGCGGCACCAGCCTCTTCGGCGGCATCGGCACGATCCTCGGGACCGTCTTCGGCGTCTTCATCCCGGCGGTGCTGCAGAACGGCTTCGTGATCACCGGCGTGCAGCCGTTCTGGCAGC
>JAEXXR010000173.1 GCA_023405705.1 Actinomycetes bacterium | reverse complement strand
GTCGGAGCAGTAGCCGTCCAGCTCGGCGCCCCAGTCGATCACGACGAGCGTGCCGGCCGGGATCTCGACGTCGCGCGGGACCGCGTGCGGCAGCGCGCCGTGGCCGCCGGCCGCGACGATCGTGTCGAAGCTGGCGTGGCGCGCGCCGAGCCGCTGCATCTCGTGCTCCAGCGCCAACGCGACCGCGCGCTCGGTACGGCCGGCGAGGCCGTCGGCGAGGATCGTCTGCAGCGCCGCGTCGGCGAGCTCGGCGGCGGCGCGGATCCGCGCGGCCTCCTCGGCGTCCTTGACGAGCCGCAGCTTCTCGACGAGGCCGCCGGCGGCGACCAGCTCGACCCGCTCGGGCAGCAGCTCGCGCAGCCGCGCGTGGGTCTTGACCGAGACCGTCTGGTCGTCGAAGCCGAGGCGGACGGGGCCGTCCGGAAGGCCGGGCGCGACCTCCTCCAGCAGGTCGGTCTCGCCGATCACGCGCTCCCAGCCGTGGACCTGCTCGCGCGCCTGGGTGTCGTAGCGGAAGTCGGTGACGAAGCGGCGCAGCCCGTCGGAGCCGACGACGGCCAGGCCGTTCGAGCCCGTGTAGCCGGTCAGGTAGCGGACGTTGACGAGGTTCGTCACGAGCACCGCGTCCAGCTCGCGCTCGGCTGCGAGCGCGGCGAGGCGGTCGGCGCGGGTGGCGGTCTGGCTGGCGGCGCTCATGCGGCGGGGTCCCCTCTCTGCTGCTGCGATTCCAGTTGCTCTCGTACCCGTTCGAGCGCCTCGCGGTACCCGTCGGGGCCCTTGCCGGCGACGGTCGCGAAGCACAGCTCGCGGATCACCGACAGCTGCCGCCACTCCTCGCGGGAGTGGACGTCGGAGAGATGGACCTCGACGCTCGGCAGCTTCGCGATCTCCAGCGCGTCGCGGATCGCCCACGAGTAGTGGGTCCAGGCGCCCGGGTTGAGGATCAGCGCGTCGGCCAGCTCGTGGGCGCGGTGCAGGAACTCGACGAACTCGCCCTCGTGGTTGCTCTGGAAGAACTGGACGCGCAGGCCCAGCTCTCTCGCCTGCTCGCCGATCTGGCGCTCCAGCTCGGCGAGCGTGAGCGAGCCGTAGTGGCCGGGGTCGCGGCGGCCGAGCTGGTCGAGGTTGACCCCGTGCAGGACGGCGACGCGATCCCGGCTGCTCACGACGCGGCGCTCCGCGCCTGCGCCAGCTCGCCGACGGCGGCGCGCAGGTCGGCGTCGCCGACCTGGCAGCCGGGGCGGGCCGCGCCGGGGCCGTCGAGCAGCACGAACGGGACCGGCTGGCCGCTGCGGCGCTTCTTGTCGCGCGCGGTCGCGGCGACGACGGCGTCGAGGTCGACCTCGCTCGCGTCGACCCAGACCGGCAGACCTCTGGCGGCGAGCAGCGCGGCGACCTCGTCGCGCAGCTCGTCCTGGCCCGAGAGACGCAGCGCGGCCAGCAGGCCGAGGCCGACCGCCTCGCCGTGGAGGTACTTCGCGTATCTGGTGACCGTCTCGATCGCGTGGCCGACGGTGTGGCCGAGGTTGAGCACCTGGCGCACGCCGCCGTCGCGCTCGTCGAGCGCGACGACCGCCAGCTTCGTGCGGGCGCACTCGAAGATCGTGCCCGCGTCGGGGTCGTCGCCGGTGCGGACCTGGTCCCACAGGTGACCGCCGGCGATCAGCGCCGTCTTGACGACCTCGGCGTAGCCGGCGGCGGCCTCCTCGCGCGGCAGGCTCGCGAGCGTGTCGACGTCGACGACGACCGCGGAGGGCTGGTGGTAGGCGCCGACGTAGTTCTTCGCGCTCGGCAGGTCGACGCCGGTCTTGCCGCCGTAGGCCGAGTCGACCTGGGCGACGACCGTCGTCGGGATCTGCACGACCGGGACGCCGCGCTGGTAGGTCGCCGCGACGAAGCCGGCGAGGTCGCCGACGACGCCGCCGCCGAGCGCGACGAGGTGGTCGGACTGCGTCATGCCGTGCTCGCCGAGCGCGACCCAGACTCTCTCCGCCGTCTGCAGCGACTTGTTCGTCTCCCCCGCGGGGATCTCGATCGTCGCCGCCAGCTCGCGGCCGAGCCGCTGCGCGTACAGCGGGCCGACCTGGTCGTCGGTGACGAGGAAGCCGTTGCCGGAGACCGGCGACAGCGTGGAGCCGAGCAGGCCGCGGCCGACGAAGACGGGGTAGTCGCCCGAGTCGCTCGTCGCCCACAGCAGGCGGGTGCCCTCCGGTGCGTCGGCGAGCGCGAGGATCGACGTCAGCGCGTCGTCGACGCGGTCCCTGCGATCGGCCGGGAGGACGACGTCCGCCGCCTCCATGTAGGCCGGCCGGCGGCGCAGGTAGAGGTCGCGGAACTCCTGCGGGTCGCGCGCGAGCGGGCGGCCGCGGCCGGCGGCGCGCTCCCACGCGACGTTGACGTCGACGTCGAGCAGCACGGTCGTGTGGCGTCTGAGCGCGGCGCGGATCCGCGGCGAGCCGAGCGCGCCGCCGCCGAGCGAGAAGACGCCGGTGCGAGTGGTCTCCAGCAGGCCGCCGACCAGCTCCTCCTCCAGCGCGCGGAAGGCGGCCTCGCCCTGTTCGGCGAAGGCGCGGTCGATCGGCATCCCGAGCTGCTCGGCGATCAGCTGGTCGGCGTCGATCACCTCGACGCCGAAGCGCTTCGCGAGGCGGCGGGCGGCCGTCGTCTTGCCGGCGCCCATGAAGCCGACGAAGACGAGCGCGCCGTCCTGCGGCAGCGCCGGCTCCGCCGCGCCGCTCACCGCGTCCACCCGATCCGCTGCTCGTAGGCGCGGACGGCGTCGCGGACGTCGTCGATGTGGTCGCCGCCGAACTTGCTGCGGTAGGCGTCGGCGAGCACGTGCGCGAGCATCGCCTCGCCGACGACGCCGGCCGCCGGGACGGTGCAGGAGTCGGTCCGCTCGCGCAGCGCCTGGGCCGGCTCCTTCGTGTCGATGTCGACCGAGCGCAGCGGCTTCGTCAGCGTCGGGATCGGCTTCATCGCGACCTTGACGACGACCGGCTCGCCGGTCGTCATGCCGCCCTCGAGGCCGCCGGAGTGGTTGGTCTCGCGGAAGTAGCCCTTCGCGTCGTCATAGAAGATCTCGTCGTGGGCCTGCGAGCCGGGGACGGCGGCGACGTCGAAGCCGTCGCCGATGCCGACGCCCTTCATCGCCTGGATCGACATCATCGCCATCGCGATGCGGCCGTCGAGGCGCTCCTCCCACGAGATGTGCGAGCCGAGGCCGGGGACGACGCCGAAGGCGATCACCTCGAAGATGCCGCCGAGCGACTCGTTGTTCTTGCGCAGGACGGTGATCTCTCTGACCATCGCTCTGGAGGCCTCGTCGTCGAGGCAGCGGACCGGCGACGCGTCGACGTTCGCGAAGTCCTCGACGGTGAGCGGCTCGTCGCGGACCGGCGCCGTGACGGAGGTGATGCGCGTGACGTGCGAGCGGATCTCGACGCCGACCGCCTTCAGGAACGCCTTCGCCAGCGCGCCGCCGGCGACGCGGGCGGCCGTCTCACGGGCGGAGGCGCGCTCGAGGATGTTGCGCACGTCGCCCGTGCGGTACTTCCACGTGCCGACGAGGTCGGCGTGGCCGGGACGCGGGAGATGGACCTCCGGGATCTCTCTCTCGACCGGCCACGGGTTCATCCGCTCTTCCCAGTTCGCGTAGTCCCTGTTGGGGATCTGCAGCGCGACCGGGCCGCCCATCGTCTTGCCGTGACGGACGCCGGCGGTGACGTCGGCGCGGTCTCTCTCGATCTTCATGCGGCCGCCGCGGCCGAAGCCGAGCTGGCGGCGCGCCATGTCGGCGTTGATCGCGTCCTGCTCCAGCTCGAGGCCGGCAGGGAGCCCTTCGACGATGCATGTGAGGCCGGGACCGTGCGACTCGCCGGCGGTGATGAGACGGAGACCCATAGGCCGTGAAGGTTAGTTGGCAGACCCTGCCGGAGGCTTCGCCGCGGATCGCGCGGGCGGCCGCGCCGCCGGCCGCCCGGCTCGGCGGATGCCGGACGGCGCCGTGCGCGTGTCCCGTCGGCCGCGGACGGCGCTCAGATCGCCTTCCCCGGGTTGAAGAGGCCGTGCGGGTCGAGCGCGTGCTTGATCGCGTGGTGGAGGTCGTGCGCCTCCCCCAGCTCCTGCGCGAGGAAGCCGCGCTTCAGCAGGCCGACGCCGTGCTCGCCCGTGACCGTGCCGCCGAGGTCGAGCGCGACCCTGACGAGGTCGGCGAACGCCTCGTTGGCGCGGCGGATCGAGTCGGGGTCGTGGTGGTCGAAGACGATCGTCGGGTGCATGTTGCCGTCGCCGGCGTGGCCGAAGGTGCCGATCACGACGCCGTGCCGCTGCGCGACCTGCTCGATCCCGTCCAGCAGCGCCGGGATCCTGCCGAGCGGGACGCCGACGTCGTCGAGCAGCGTCGCCCCCTGGCGCTCCAGCGCCGGGTAGGCGAGCCGGCGGGCGGCCATCAGCATCCGGCCCTCGGCCTCCTCGTCGGTCGTCAGCGCGAGCGTCGCGCCGGCCTCCTCGCACCACCTCGCCATCTCGTCGACCGCTCTCAGCGCCGCTGCGCCGCCGAGGTCGGAGCGGGCGAAGACGAGCGCGGCGGCGTCGTCGAGGTCCTGGGGCGCCATCGCCTCGACCGCCTGGATCGTCGTCCGGTCCATCAGCTCCAGCACGGAGGGCGTCGCGTTGCGGCTGATCTTCTGGATCGCCGCGCCGGCGCTGCCGAGCGTCGGGAAGGAGGCGGCGAGGGTCGCGGAGGAGCGAGGCGGCGGGATCAGCCGCATCGTCGCTCTCGTGACGATGCCGAGCGTGCCCTCCGAGCCGCAGAAGAGGCTGGCGAGGTCGTAGCCGGCGACGCCCTTGCGCGCGCGGCGGCCGAGCTCGACCGCGCGGCCGTCGGCGAGCACGACCTCCAGGCCGAGCAGCGCGTCGCGCGTGACGCCGTACTTGACGCAGCAGAGGCCGCCGGCGTTGGTGGCGATGTTGCCGCCGATCGTGGAGAACTCGTAGCTGGCGGGATCTGGCGCGTAGAACAGCCCCTCGCGCTCGGCCGCCTCGCGCAGGCCGACGTTGACGAGGCCGGGCTGGACCGTCGCCAGCAGCGACTCGGCGTCCAGCTCGACGACGTCGGTCATCCGCTCGGTCGAGAGCACGAGGCAGCCGTCGATCGCGTTGGCGCCGCCGGAGAGGCCGGAGCCGGCGCCGCGCGGGACGACCGGGACGCTGTGGCGCGCCGCGGCCTTGACGGCGTTCTGGACCTCCTCCGTCGTGCGCGGCCGGACCACCGCGGCCGGTCTGCCGGCCGGGACGAGCGCCGGCGCCGCCTGATCGCGCTCGTAGGAGCCGAGCACCTCCGGGTCGGTCACCAGGTCGCCGGCGGGCGGCCCGCTCGCCAGGTCGTCGAGCAAGCGGTCGGCGGCGTCGGCGGTTGCGGCGGCGGTCATGCGGATGCGGTCCTCTCGTCAGCCGCTGTGCCGGCGGCGTCGTGGTGCGGTGCGGGTGCGGCGGTCATCTGGCGGGGGTTGCTGCCGCGCGGTAGAAGGCCATCACGTGGTCGCGCACGAGCTGCTCGGCGTCGCGGGCGTCGCCGGCCTCGACGGCGGCGAGGATCGCCTCGTGCTGGCGGATCAGGCGCGCGGTCGCCCGGGCCGGCGCGGCCTCGGCGCGCAGCGCGTCGAGCAGGTGCGCGGAGATCGAGTCGCGCACCGCCAGCATCACGAGCTGGATCGCCTCGTTGCCCGAGGCGGCGACGAGCGCCATGTGGAAGCGCACGTCGGCCTGCTCGAACGCCTCCGGGTCGTCGAGCGCCCCGCGCATCTGCTCGATCGCTGCGTGGGCCTGGTCGAGCGGGGCCGCGGCAGCGGTCGCGGCAGCGGCGACGGCGGCCGATTCCAGCGCGCAGCGCAGCTCGACGAGGTCGCCGAGCGGGACGCGGCCGAGCCGGAGCAGGTGGACGAGGCCCTCGCGCACCGGGCCGGTCCCGAGCTGCTCGGGCGCGGGGACGCGCAGCGGCGCGGTCGGGGCGGTCGCGACGGCGAGCCCCTGCGCCTGCAGCTTGCGCAGCGCCTCACGGACGGTGGTGCGGCTGACGCCGAACTGCGCGCACAGCTCCCGCTCCGCCGGCAGCTCCTCCCCAGGGCGCAGCTTCCCGTCGAGGATCGCCTCGCGCAGCTGCTCCGCCACCTGCTCGTACGCGGGACTGCGCACGACCGTCGTCGCCTGGAACGTCATGCCTCGCAGCGTAGCGCTGGACTGCTGGTCTGACAAGCAGGCAGGCCGACCAACGCGCGGCACTTGTCCCTGTCAAGGACGAGGTACGCGCCGGGCGCGCGCCTCGTCGTCCGGAACGCAGCGCCTCACGGTCGCGGCCCGACGGCGCGCGACGCGGCATCGCGTGGCGAGGCGCTTCGCCCGGGGCGCTAGCCGAGGTACCAGTCGAGCAGCGGCTGGCCGGCGACGAGCGCGACGACGGCGCCGAGCGCGAGGAAGGGGCCGAACGGGAACGCCGTGCGGCGGCCTGCGGCGACGCCGCGGCGAACGATCACGGCGAGGCCGAAGAGAGCGGCTGCGAGGAAGGCGAGCAGGAGCGCGACGGCTGCCGCGGCGCCGAGGCAGAGGCCGATCAGGCCGGCCAGCTTCACGTCGCCCATCCCCATCCCGTCGGGCCGCGCGAGCGCGGCGAGCAGCAGCAGGCCGCCCGCGGCCGCGCCGGCAGCGAGCTGGTCCGGGACGCCGGCCGGGTCGGTCGCGACGCCGATCAGGACCGCGGCGACCGCGCCGGGCCCGGTCAGCCGGTTCGGGATCACCCGCCGCTCGAGGTCGATCAGCGCGATCGGCGCCAGCAGCGAGACCAGCAGCACCCCGAGCAGCGCACTGCGCAGATCGTCAGCGAACAGCGGCGACGATGCCGCCGCCAGCGCACCACCGAGCGCCGCCGCGGCGGCGAGCCGTCCACGTCGCATCGACGGTGGGAGAGAGCGACGACGCGCCATCGTCCGGCTGATCGGCCGGTGGACGCGGAGGTTGAGCGCAGGCGGCTACGCCGGCTGGTCGCCGCGAAGGCGGATGCCGGTCTGCTGGGCGTTCGCCTCGAAGCCCTGGAACTCGCCGGTGCCGTCACACCAGGGGCAGGTGACCTCGTTCGGCGTGCCGCCGAGGCCGGAGATCAGTCTGCCGGTGCCGCGGCAAGGGCGGCACTGCGTGTCGGGTGTCGGATCGTCGGGAGCCACGGCGCGCCAGGCTAGCGGCTTCGCCGCCGCCGTGCCGCGCGGTCGTCGCGTCGGCCGCCGCAACGGCGTCGCCGGGCGGGCCGCCGCGCCGGCCCGGCCGATGACTGCGGGTCTGGGGGTGCGTGGCGTCCCCAGACCCGCGGTGATCAGCACGAGCACGCCGCGCGTCAGCGCCGCACGGCGAGGGCGAGGCCGTCGCCGACCGGAGTGAGGGTGGCGATCAGGTCGGGGTGGTCGACGAGGTGCTCGTTGAAGGCGCGCGCGGTCGCGATCCGCTCGCTGTTCCAGCCGTCGACCGGTCTCCCCTCGGCGACCGCGCCGGACATCAATATGTTGTCGACCGCGATCAGGCCGCCCGGGCGCATCAGCGGGACGATCTGGTCGAGCTGGTCGGCGTACTCGGCCTTCAGGCCGTCGAGGAAGGCGAGGTCGAACGGGCCGCTCAGCGACCGCAGGCCCTCGGTCGCGTCCTCCAGCCGCAGGTCGACCCTGGCCGCCAGCTTCGCGCGCGCGAAATAGCTCTGGGCGGCGGCGTGGCGCTCGCGATCGATCTCGAACGAGATCAGCTCGCCGTCGGCGGGCAGCGCCCGCGCGAGATGCAGCGTCGAGAAGCCGATCGCGGTGCCGACCTCGACGACCCGCCGCGCCCCGACCGCGAGTGCGAGCACGTGCAGCAGCGCCGCGGCCTGCGCGTCGAGGATCGGCACGCCGTCCCTGACGCCGCGCTCGCGCATCTCGGAGAGCAGCCCGTCAGGCGTCGGGCTCGTCTGCTCGATGTAGGTGCGGACGGCGTCGGTGACGATCATGCAGTCGAGTCCCCCTCGGCGGCGGTCATGGTCCACCCTTCCTTCCCCGTGAGCGCGTCCGCGTAGCCCGCCGCGACGAGATCTTCACCGGAAACGTCCAGCGGGCCGCATGCGCGCCCGCGCGCCAAGCCGGTCGCCGCGGCGCTTCGGGGTGACCGTCGGCGCGCCGTCTGTCGCGCCGTCGGAGCGGCAGGTCAGCCCGCGGTCGGAGGCAACCGGCCAGCGCCTCGCCGCGCTGCCGCGGCGGCAGGGCGGTTCGCCGCTGCTCGGCAAAACGTTTCCCCTGCTCAGGGGCGGATCTTGCGCTGACCGCGGCCGCGTCGGAGCGGGCATCGCGCTGACCTCCGCGATCCGCTCGACGGGGCGTCGAACTTTGCGTCGACTACCTTTGAGCAATGGAGC
>JAEXXR010000027.1 GCA_023405705.1 Actinomycetes bacterium | reverse complement strand
GGCGCGGGGGGCCCCCGCGGCTACGCCATCTCCGGTCTCTCCGGGAACTCCAGTCTGCCGCGGATCTCGGCCGCGCCGCCGGCGAGGCCGGGACGGGGCAGCGGGCGGGGCGTGTCGCGGCCGCGCTCGGGCGCCGTCGCGGACGGGACCTCCGGCGGCGGCGTCGCCTCGGCGCCGAAGACCTCCTCCTCGGAGCGGCCCTCCAGCAGCGCCTCGAACTGGTCCTTCTCGATCGTCTCGCGCTTGATCAGGATCTCGGAGATCGTCGTAAGCGCTTCTCTGTGCTCGGTCAGGATGTCCTTCGCCGACTGGTGCGCCGTCTCGACGATGCGGCGGATCTCGTCGTCGATCTCACGCGCGATCTCGTCGGAGTAGTCGGGCTCGGAGCTGAACTCGCGGCCGAGGAACGGCTGGCCGTGGTCGTGGCCGAAGACGCGCGGCCCGAGCTTCTCGCTCATGCCGAAGCGCATCACCATCTGCTTGGCGGTGCCGGTGACCTTCTCGAGGTCGTTGGAGGCGCCGGTGGTGATCTCGCCGAAGATGATCTCCTCCGCGGCGCGGCCGCCGAGCGTCATCGCCATCGTGTCGCCGAGCGCGGCGCGCGTGGTGAGGAACTTGTCCTCCTGCGGCATCGAGATCGTGTAGCCGAGCGCCTGGCCGCGGCCGATCACGGAGATCTTGTGGACCGGGTCGGCGTGCGGCAGGTAGTGGCCGACGATCGCGTGGCCCATCTCGTGGTACGCCGTGATGCGGCGCTCCTCGTCGCTCATCACCCGGGTCTTCTTCTCCGGGCCGGCGATCACGCGCATGATCCCCTCTTCGAGCTCGACCTGGGTGATCTCGCGCTTGCCCGTGCGGGCGGCGAGCAGGGCCGCCTCGTTGACGAGGTTGGCGAGATCGGCGCCGGTGAAGCCGGGCGTCTGGCCGGCGAGCGCGTCGACGTCGATCTCGCGCGCCAGCGGCTTGCCGCGCGTGTGGACCTCGAGGATCTTCGCGCGGCCCTTGCGGTCGGGGCGGTCGACGGTGATCTGGCGGTCGAAGCGGCCCGGGCGCAGGAGGGCGGGATCGAGGATGTCGGGCCGGTTGGTGGCCGCGATCATGATGATGTTGTCCTTCGCCTCGAAGCCGTCCATCTCGACGAGCAGCTGGTTGAGCGTCTGCTCGCGCTCGTCGTGGCCGCCGCCCATGCCGGCGCCGCGGTGGCGGCCGACGGCGTCGATCTCGTCCATGAAGATGATGCAGGGCGAGTTCTGCTTCGCCTGCTCGAACAGGTCGCGAACGCGCGAGGCGCCGACGCCGACGAACATCTCGACGAAGTCCGAGCCGGAGATCGAGAAGAACGGCACGCCGGCCTCGCCGGCGACCGCGCGGGCGAGCAGCGTCTTGCCGGTGCCGGGAGGGCCGTACAGCAGCACGCCCTTCGGGATCCGCGCACCGAGCGCCTGGAACTTCTTCGGGTTCTCGAGGAACTCCTTGATCTCGTGGAGCTCCTCCACCGCCTCGTCGGCGCCGGCGACGTCGCGGAAGGTGATCTTGGGCGAGTCGACGGACAGCCTTCTGGCCCTACTCTTCCCGAACGACATCACCTTCGAGCCGCCGCCCTGGACCTGGTTCATGATGAAGATCCAGAAGCCGATGAAGATCACGAACGGCAGCACGTAGGTGAGCAGGGACAGCCAGCCGTTGCTCTTCGTGCCCTCGATGTCGTAGTCGACGTTCGCTCTCTGCAGCTGCTCGACGAGGGTGTTGCCGTTGTCCGGGACGTAGCCGACCTCGTGCTTCTGGTTGGCCGGCGTTCTGAGCGTCACCTCGACCGTGTTGTCCTTGGTCTTGAGGAGCGCCTCTCTGACGTTGCCCTCGGAGAGGTCCTGCTGGAACGTCGAGTAGTCGTATCTCGGGCCCGACTCACCCGTGTTGATGAGCCGATTTGCGAAAAAGGCGAGCACGACCACGATGAGGATCGGGAAGGCGGCGCTTTTGAAGAACCTGCTCATGAACTCGTTCCGGGCGCCCCTGGCGCCGATCTGACGGTGGACGGAATGGTTAGCCTAGCACCTGGGTTTTCCCGCTCCCGCAGGCTTCCCTGCGTTCCGGAGCGAGCTTTCTCCCTGCATCGGCGCGAGAACGGCCCGGCCTGAGCGACGGGCGCGAGCGCCCGCGGCGGGGCTACTCCGTCTTCAACGCCGCGACGTACGGCAGGTTGCGGTAGCGCTCGGCGTGGTCGAGTCCGTAGCCGATCGCGAACCGGTCGGGGATCTCGAAGCCGACGTAGCGCGGCGAGAGGTCGACCTGCAGGCGGTCGGGCTTCGTCAGCAGCGCGCAGACCGACAGCGACGCGGGGCCGCGCGCCGTCAGGTTGCGCAGCAGGTACTGGAGCGTCAGGCCGGAGTCGACGATGTCCTCGACGATGATCACGTCGCGACCCTCGATCGCGGCGTCGAGGTCCTTCAGGATCCGCACGACGCCGGAGGACTGGGTCGCCGAGCCGTAGGAGGCGACGGCCATGAAGTCGACCTCGCACGGGACCTCGATGGCGCGCATCAGGTCGGCGAGGAAGAAGACCGCGCCCTTCAGCACGCAGACGAGCAGCGGCTCTCTGCCCTCGTAGTCGCGGGAGATCTCCGCTCCCAGCTGGCGCACGCGGTGCTGCAGGTCGTCGGGCTGGACGAGGATCTCGCCGATCGCCGTGTCTCGCATCGAAGCCATGTCGCCGGCAGTCTAAGCAGCGCGCGCGCCGGGTGCCGCGCCGGCTGGCCGGCCGGACAGGAGCCCGCGGCGCGCCGGTCCGCTCAGCGCGTCGCGACCGCCGAC
>JAEXXR010000603.1 GCA_023405705.1 Actinomycetes bacterium | reverse complement strand
GGTCTGTCCACCCTAGGGTTGTACCCGACCCGACCGGTGTTCATGCCTGACCGGGTCTGCCCACCTTGTCATCGCCGCTGGGGGCGAGAGCATGCGAATCCAGGACTGGGCACCCGACGAAGGAGGCGCAACCCGTGTCCGCAACGGCAGTTCGCCCGACCACGGTCGACGCCGCTGTCTGCGACGAGCACGAGCTGCTCCGTCGCTGGCACGAGGAGCGCGACGAGGTCGCCCGTCGCGTCCTCATCGAACGGATGATGCCGCTCGTCCGTTCGCTCGCGCGCCGCTACGCCAATCGCGGAGAGCCGCTTGACGACCTCGAGCAGGTCGGCTGCGTCGGCCTCATCAAAGCAGTCGATCGCTTTGATCTTTCCCGCGAGCTGCGTTTCTCCACCTTCGCGGTGCCGACGATCCTCGGCGAGATCAAGCGCCACTTCCGCGACCGCGCCTGGTCGGTGCGGGTCTCGCGCGGGTTGCAGGAGCTGAGCGCGAGGGTGACCCGAGAGGCCGACCGCCTGTCGACCAAGCTCGGCCGCTCGCCGACGATCGAGGATCTCGCGGAGGCGACCGGCACGACCCCCGAGCAGGTGCTCGAAGCGCTCCAGGGCGCGCAGGCGTACAGCACCGTGCCGCTGGAGGAGCCGCTCGGCGACGACGGCGAGCCGGTTGCGCGGATCGGCTCGGTCGACCCCGAGTTCGAGCTGGCGGAGGAGCGGATCGAGCTGGCACGCGGCCTGCACGTGCTGAACGAGCGCGAGCGGCGGATCGTGCTGCTGCGCTTCTTCTCCGGCCTGACGCAGCGGGAGATCGCCGAGCGCGTCGGCATCTCGCAGATGCACGTCTCGCGACTGCTGCGGCGCTCGCTGGAGCGGATGGGCGACACGATGTCGCCGCTGCCGCCGGACGTGCGCTGATGCAAACCGCCGCCCAGCGGTTGCGCGCCGGGCGGCGGGGGTAGAGGATCGGCCCCATGCCACGTGCGATCTGGAGCGGCGCGATCAGCTTCGGGCTGGTCAACGTCCCGGTGAAGCTGTACAGCGCGACCTCGCCCAAGACGGTCCGCTTCAACCAGCTGCATGCCGAGGACGGCGGCCGCCTCAGACAGAAGCGCGTCTGCTCGATCGACGGCGAGGAAGTCCCGTACGACCAGATCGTCAAGGGCTACGAGATCTCGCCGGACCGTTACGTGGTCGTCACGCAGGAGGAGCTCGACGCGCTCGACCCGCGCGCGACGAAGACGATCGACATCGAGGAGTTCGTCGACCTCTCCGAGATCGACCCGGTCTACTACGACAGCGCCTACCACATCGCACCGGCGACCGGTGGGGCGAAGGCCTACCAGCTGCTGCTGAGCGCGATGGAGGAGGCCGGCAAGGTCGCGATCGGCCGCTTCGTGCTGCGCAGCCGCCAGCAGATGTGCGCGCTGCGGCCCTCGGAGGGCGTGCTGACGCTGTCGACGATGCTCTACGGCGACGAGGTCAACGCGCCTGACCGGATCGACGAGCTGGAGGCGCTCGGCGACGTCGAGGCGAACGAGCGCGAGGTGGCGATGGCGCGGCAGTTGATCGACTCGCTGTCGGCGCCGTTCGAGCCGGAGAAGTTCAGAGATTCCTACCGCGAGAGAGTCCTCGAGCTGATCGAGCGCAAGGCGGCCGGCGAGGAGGTCGCCGTGCAGCCCGTCGCCGAGAGACCGTCCGAGGTGCCCGACCTGATGGCCGCCCTGGAGGCGAGCCTCGCGACCGTCCGCGGCGACGGGGACGGCGACGGCGCGGCGGCCGACGACGACGTCGCCGCGGCCCCGAGAAGACGCAGACGCGCCGCCGCGAGAAGAGCCGCGGCCAGAAGAGCCGCCGCGAAGAGCAGCAGCTGACTCGGCGCCCGGCCGCCTCGCGCTCGTTCTGCCGCTTCGCTCGCGCCGGCGCCCGCGCCGCCCGCCCCGGTCCCGTCCGGACCGGCTGACACGGTGCAGAGCGCCGATGTGACCGATCGCGTCACGCGGTGTTCACTTCCTCGCAACCCGGCCGCTCGGAAGGTGGCCGACCCTCCAGCCCATGAGCCCGCTCATCGCCCCTCGCGCGGAGCCTGTCGCTCCGTCGCACCTGCGCTCGCTGCGCGTCCAGCTCGCCGACGGCGCCGTCACGAGCGTCCACGTCGCCACGCACGAGCTGTCCGCCACGCGCGTCCGCGTCGCGAAGCTGGGCAGGCCGGAGCCGTTGGCGACCTGGTGCGCCCGCACCGGCACCGCGGAGGCGATCGTCGGCGGCTTCTTCGTGCGCCCGCACGGCCGGCCGCTGGGCGAGCTGCGCACGCACGGGATCGCCCGTGAGAGCACGCCCTTCCTCGCCCCGTACCACCGCGAGCGGGCCTGTCTGCACGTCGACCGCGGGCGGGTGGCGATCGTCGGCCGCGGCGAGCTCTGCACGGCGCCGCGCGGCGACCTGCTGCAGGCCGGCCCGCTGCTGATCAGGGACGGTGTCCCGACCGACTTCGGCGACGGCCGCGACCCGGAGGGCTTCAGCGCCGGCGCCGAGCAGTTCGACTCCGACATCAGCGCCGGCCGCCACCCGCGCGCCGCGCTCGGCCTGACCGGCGACGGCCGCCTGCTCGCGCTCGTCTGCGACGGCCGCGCGCACGACGACGCCGGCCTGACGCTCGCGGAGCTGGCCGAGCTGCTCGTCGAGCTGGGCGCCGTCGCCGCGCTCAACCTCGACGGCGGCGGCTCCGCATCG
>JAEXXR010000570.1 GCA_023405705.1 Actinomycetes bacterium | reverse complement strand
CCCCGGGCCGTCGCCGACACCCGCGAGCGTCCGCTTCGCCTACACCGCGACCGCGGCGCGCGTCCGCACGCGCGCCGCGAGCACGGCGACGGTCGCGGCGAGCGCGACGACCAGCAGGCCGAAGACGCGGAAGGTCTCGTTCAGGCCGATGTGCGTCACGACGACGCCCGCGACGATCGCCGGCACCGCGAGGGAGCTGTACGCGACGACGTAGAAGGCCGACATCACCTCGGCGCGATGGGCGGGCGGGATCACCGCCGTCAGCGACCGCAGCGCGCCGAGGAAGGCGACGCCCCAGCCCGCGCCGGTCAGCGCGCTCGCGGCGATGAAGAAGACGGCCGAGCCGGTCGAGAGCGAGAGGACGATCAGCGCCATCCCGAGCCCGAGCACCGCGGCGCCGACGGAGGCGGCGCGGTGCGGGTCGACGTGGTGCCAGCGAAGCTGCGTGAAGACGCCCGGGATCGTCAGCGCGAGGATCGCGACGCCGCCCGCGAGGTGGCTGTGCGTGTGCAGCATCTCGGAGGCGAGCCGCGGCCCGAGCGACAGGTAGATGCCGCCGATCGACCACGACGCGAGCACGGCCAGCGCCGACAGCAGGAAGGCGCCGCGCACCTCGACCGGTATCGACGGCCGCTGGATCCGCAGCGTCGGCCGCGTGCGGTTCGTGACCGGCTCGGGCAGCGCCAGCGTCGCTGCGAGCGCGATCGCGAACAGCACGCCGAGCACGACGAAGACGACGACCCGCGGCGCCGGCCCGTACTGCACGAGCGCGGCGGCGACGATCGAGCCGACCCCCATGCCGGCGGCGCTGACGGTGCCGTTGACCAGCCCGATGCGGGCGGCGTCGGCGCGCGGATGGAGGTCGATCAGAGCCGCGCCGGCCGCACCGAGCGCGAGCCCGGTCGCGACGCCCTGGATCGCCCGCGCGGCGAACAGCCACGCGACCGAGTCGGCGAGCGCGAAGACGACGGTGGAGACGATCAGCCCGGCGAGCGCGCCGACGATCACCGGCCGCCGCCCGACCTCGTCGGAGATGCTGCCGGCCGTCAGCAGCGCCCCGAGCACGCCGACGCAGTAGACGGCGTAGACGAGCGTCAACGTCAGCGTCGAGAAGTGCCACGCCTCCTGGTAGACGCCGTAGAGCGGCGAGGGCGCCGCGGAGGCGGCGAGCGCGAGCCCGATCACGGCCGCGACGACGGCGAAGGCCGGCGTTCCGCTCAGCCGGCCGGAGGCCGCTGCGGCGTGAGGCGATATCGGTGTCGACACGGGGCTCCCTTCTGGTCGCAGCCGACAGCGCCCCATCGCACCGCCGACCGCCGCATCTCTGATCCTGACGTGAGCCCGGCCGCATGCGCGCCGCGTCACCTTCCGTCAGGAACTTCCAAAGTTCTCGAACTAAGGTTGTACCATAAGTACGACAGATGTCGAACGGTTCAAGAGAGATTCCTCATCCGGCGACCGACGCGATCGAGCTGACGGCGGTCCTGCGCACGTGCGGCGAGCCGATCCGCCTCGCGATCGTCCGCGCCCTCGCCGAGACCGGCGAGGAGATGCGCGCCAGCGCGGTCCAGGGTGCCGTCGGCCTGCCGACCTCGACCTGCTCCTACCACCTGAAGCTGCTGCGCCAAGCCGGCGTCACCCGCACCCGCCCCGCCGGCACGGAGCGCTGGATCAGCCTCCGTCGCGACGACCTCGACGCCCGCTTCCCCGGCCTCGTCGAGATCCTGCTCGCCGGCTAGCCCGCTGACCGCAGCCGCGGCCATGCCGATCGGCCTGCGCGCCACGGTCGGCTTCCGTGCCGACGCTCAGCCCGCCACGCGCACGTCGGTGCGCGTGAAGTCGCCGCCCTTGAACAGCAGCGGCCGGTCCATCGCCCGCGCCAGCGCATAGCTGAAGCAGTCGCCGAAGTTCAGTCCCGCCGGCGAGTTCCCCCGCCCGTACCGCACCCACGCCCGCCGCGCCGTCAGCACCTGCTGCACGTCGACGGGCACGCAGCGGATGCCGGCGTCCTCGATCAGTTCGTCGAGGGCCGCGAGCCCCTGCATGCCCGCCCGTCGGTGCATGACGATCGAGCACTCGAGGAGCGAGGCGACGGACGTCGCGGGTTCAGTCGCCTCACCGACCAGCCGGAAGAACTCCTCGTGTTCCGGTTCGGTCAACAGCATGGCGACGATCGCTGAGCTGTCGACGACCATCAGGCGGGCAGCCCCGACTCGTCATAACCGAGGAGCTCGTCGGGGGAACGATCGTCGAGCACCGGCAGCTTCGCGACTCTCGCGGCGATTCGGCGCATCGCCGCGATTCTCTCCTCGGCGGTCGTCGGAGCCGCACGACCGATCCGCTCTCGATTGCGCACGAGCTGTGCGCGTGAAGCGCGGTCGAGGGGGAGAAACCCGGGGTCGTCGGCGTGCAGAGTCATGGCCTCCGAGAGGCTACGACCGCATTCCGGATCAGTCCACCCGATCGGTCTTGCATCGGCGGAATTCCCTGTGGAGAGCTGCGGCGCGATGAGCATGCGATCGAGCGTGACGATCAAGCTGCGACACGTGTGCGCAGGGCTGCAAATCCTCTCGCGCGGTCTCAGGTTCTCTCCCCCTCCGCGGCTACGCTCGACGGCATGCCCACCTCCGTCGCTCCCGACTTCGCCGCCGCCGCGCTCGACCGACTGCGCGACCTCACCGGCGATCCATCCGCCGGCTTCCGCGACGGGCAGCTCGACGCGATCCACGACATCGTCGCCGACCGTGCCCGCGTCCTCTGCGTCCAGCGCACGGGCTGGGGCAAGTCGGCCGTCTACTTCGTCGCGACCGCGCTGCTGCGCGCAGAGGGCGCCGGACCGACGCTGATCGTCTCGCCGCTGCTGGCCCTGATGCGCAACCAGATCGCCGGCGCCCAGCGGCTCGGGCTGCGGGCGCACACGATCAACTCGACCAACCGCGACGAGTGGGACGCGATCCGCGCGATGCTCGCGGCCGACGAGGTCGACCTGCTGCTGATCTCGCCCGAGCGGCTCAACAACCCCCGCTTCCGCGACGAGCTTCTGCCGCTGTTCGCCGCCTCGGTCGGCCTGCTCGTGATCGACGAGGCCCACTGCATCTCCGACTGGGGTCACGACTTCCGCCCCGACTACCGCCGCGTGAAGGAGATGCTCGACGCATTGCCGGAGGGCGTCGCGGTGCTGGGCACGACGGCGACCGCCAACGACCGCGTCGTCAGCGACGTGCTCGACCAGCTCGGCGTCGGCGCCGCCGCAGCCGGCGGGGACGGCCTGCGCTCCTACCGCGGGCCGCTCGGCCGCAGCAGCCTGCGGCTGGAGGCGCTGGAGCTGCCGCGCCCGGCCGAGCGGCTCGCGTGGCTGGTCGAGACGCTGCCGCAGCTGCCCGGCTCGGGCATCGTCTACACGCTGACCAAGCGCGACGCCGACCAGGTCGCGAGCTTCCTCGTCGCGAACGGGATCGAGGCGCTCGCCTACAGCGGCGAGCAGGCGAGCGAGGAGCGGATCGCCGCAGAAGAGCGGCTGCTGCGCAACGACGTGAAGGCGCTCGTGGCGACCAGCGCGCTCGGGATGGGCTACGACAAGTCCGATCTCGAGTTCGTCGTCCACTACCAGGCGCCCGGCTCGGTCGTCTCCTACTACCAGCAGGTCGGGCGCGCCGGCCGCGGCGTCGCGCACGCCGAGGTCGTGCTGCTGCGCGGTGCCGAGGACCGCCGCATCCAGGACTTCTTCATCGAGCAGGCGTTCCCGCCACGCGAGAAGGTCGAGGCTGTGCTCGCCGAGCTGCACGACGCCTCCGCCGACGGCCGCGGGCGCACCAGCCGCGAGCTGATGGCCGTGGTCAACCTCGGCGCGGGCCGGATCGAGGCGATGCTGAAGATCCTCGACGTCGAGGGTGCCGTGCGTCGCGACGGCACGCGCTGGCACGTCGTGCGCGACAGCGGATGGACCTACGACGGCGAGCGCTACGCGCAGATCACCGCGCTGCGGCGCGCCGAGCAGCAGGCGATGGCGGCGTTCGGGACCGACGGCCGCTGCCTGATGCGCGCGCTGCAGGAGGAGCTGGACGACCCCGACCCCGCCGATTGCGGCCGTTGCTCGGTCTGCGCCGGACCGCGCTTCGCATCGCCGCCGGACGAGCGTCTCGTCGAGCAGGCGCAGCGCCACCTGCGCTCCAAGCCGCTGCCGCTGGAGCAGCGGAAGATGGCGCCGGACCCCGGCGGGACGATGCGCAGGATCCCCGTCGACGCGCTCGTCGAGCCGGGGTGGTCGCTCGCCCGGCTCGGCGACGGCGGCTGGTGGCCGGCGATCGAGCGGGGGCTGCGCGCCGGGCGGCTC
>JAEXXR010000539.1 GCA_023405705.1 Actinomycetes bacterium | reverse complement strand
CCCGCAGCGCGCCGACGGCGAAGCGGTCCGGCGGCGCGAAGACGGCGTCGGGCCGGCCGGGGCCGTCGAGCAGCGCGCCGGCCTTCGCGGCGGCGCTCGTCTCCAGCGACCTCAGGCTCGCCTCGGCGACGATCGGCTCCTGGCCGTGCGCGGCGGTCCACTCCTCGTAGGCGCGGCGGCTCTCGCGGAACCAGCTCCACTCGTCGGGCGCGGTCAGCAGCGCGACCCGTCTGGCGCCGCCGTCGCGCAGGTGGTCGAGCACGAGCATCGTGTTGCGGTAGTTGTCGGCGGCGACGCACCACTGCTCGCCGGGCCGGCCGACGTCGCGGTCGACGACGACCCACGGCAGCATCAGCTCCTCGAACAGATCGACCATCGGGTCTCTGGCGCGCGGGTCGACGACGATGCCGCCGTCGACGGCGAAGCGGCGCAGGTCGTCGGGCGTGCTGAGCGGCGGCACGAGCAGCACCGCGTGGTCGCGCTCGAACGCGGAGCGCGCAGCGGTCGCCGCCAGCTCCATGTAGTAGTCGATGCCGAGCATCGTCTCGTCGCGCGGCCGCTCGGCGGCGCGCGGCAGCACGAGCGCGAGCGTCATCGCCCGCCCCGAGCGGAGGCTGCGCGCGTGGCGGTTGGCCTGGTAGCCGAGTCTCGCCGCGACCCGCGCGATGCGCGTGCGCGTGCGCGCGTCGACCCGCCCCTTGCCGTTGAGCGCGTCGGAGACGGTCGAGGGGGAGACGCCGGCCGCCTGCGCGACGTCTCTGATCGTCACCCGCCGCGCCTCGCCGGCGCTCCCCATGCGGGCTCTTCTCGTGGTCGATTCGCTCATCGCGACGCAACACTAGCCGGATCGTCGCCGAATCGATTTGATACGCCGAATCGATTTGACATGCCGAAACGATTCTGCAAACCTGCCGCGCCAGATGCACGGATCGCTCGACTCCGTCGCGGCGGTGCTGGAGGAGCACTGCCGTCGACAGCCCTTTCACACCGGCTGGGCGCTGCACGACCTGCGCGCCGGCCGTGAGACCGAGGTCGCCGGCGCGCGCGCCGACCGCCCGGTCCCCGCCGCCTCCACGCGCAAGGTCGCGATCCTCGTCGCGGCGCTCGCCGCGGTCCGCGCCGGCCGCCTGTCGCTCGACCAGCCGGTCGCGATCGACGAGCGCTGGCGCGACGAGATCCACAGCGGCCTGCTGCAGCACCTCGACGGCCCGCTCACCTTCTCGCTGCGCGACGTCCTGCTGCTGATGACGGCGCTCAGCGACAACCTCGCGACCGCGCACGTCGTCGACCTCGTCGGCCTCGACGCCGTCGGCGAGCTGTGCGCGAACGCGGGCCTGCGCGACACGCGCCACCGCCACGCGCTGATCCCGTCGCTGCCGCCCGACCATCCCGTCGAGGCGACCAACGCGACGACGCCCGCCGACCAGGCGCGGCTGCTGCGACTGATCCTCGACGGGGCCGGCGACTCCGACGTCGCCGCCCGGCTGGCGTGCCGTCCGCAGGACTGCGCGCTCGCACTCGACCTGCTGCGCCGTCAGCAGCATCACGACTGGCTGCCCGGGCACCTGCCGCCCGGGACGGTCGTGGCCCACAAGCCGGGCATCGGCTGGCGCGACGTCTCCGACGCCGGCGTCGTCTACGCGGACGGGGAGCCGGCCTTCCTGCTCTCCGTCTACGTCGACGAGCTGCCGGCCGAGCTGCCCGGCGGCCTGCCGGCGCTGCCGGCCGGACGGGAGCACATCGCACGGCTCGCCCGCGTGTGCTGGGACGGGCTCGTCGGGACCACGGCAGGACTCACACGAGAGGAGCAAGGGTGCTGATGAAGGGATGGCGGACGCGCGTGGGCGCGGTCGCGACCGCGGTCGCGTTGACGGCGGCGCTCGGCGCGTGCGGCAGCAGCGGCGGCGGTGACGGCGACGACGACAGCGCGTCGCTGAACGGCGTCGACACGAGCAACAGCGTCGACGGCGCCGCGGGCGGGCAGCGCGGCGGCAGGCTGCTCGTCGCGATGACCGACGAGCCGGGGCTGCTGAACCCACTCTTCACGACCGAGGCGGCGGCCGACGTGTCGCGCTCGATGGTCGTCGAGCCGCTGTTCCAGCCGATGGCCGACGGCTCGTATGAGCCGTTCCTGGCCGCCGAGCTGCCGACCGCCGACAACGGCGGCCTCTCCAGAGACGGCAGAACGGTCACGCTGAGGCTGCGCGACGACGTCAGATGGTCGGACGGCAGACCGTTCACCGCCAACGACGTCGAGTTCACCTACAGAGTGATCACCGACCCGAGAAGCACGGCGGCGGCCGGCTCGGCGTACACGCTCGTCAGATCGGTCAGAGCGCTCGACCCGACGACCGTCGAGGTCCAGATGAGAGCGCCCAACCCGCGCTACCTCGAGCTGTTCGACCTCGTGATGCCGCAGCACGCGACCGAGTCGACGACGGTCACGACGAGAAGCCCGCAGGCGCGCCTGCCGCTCGGCACCGGCCCGTTCGTCTACGAGGACTGGAAGTCCGGCGACCAGGTCACGCTCAGACGCGCCGACGCCTACTGGCGCGATCCCGAGAAGCCGCTGCTGGACGGCATCACCTTCAAGATCACGCCCGACCGCCAGACGGCCGTCACCTCGTTCGTCAACGGCGAGTTCGACACCGTCTTCTACCTCGCCAACAGCGACCTGCCGGACGTGACGGCGGCGGCCGAGGGCGGCGACCCGATCGAGGTCGTGCTGAAGGGCGAGCCGACCTACGGCAGCTTCCTGTGGCTCAACCACTCCGAGCCCGGAAACGACCTGACGCCCAACAGAGTCCTCTCCGACGCGGCCGTGCGCGAGGCGATCGACCTCGCGATCGACCGCAGATCGATCATCGAGGAGGTCGTCGACGGCTTCGGCGAGCAGGTCGGCTCCTACATCTACACCGGCTTCGCCGCGACCGAGATCGAGCCGACCGCCTTCGACCCCGAGCAGGCCAACACGGTGCTCGACGAGGCCGGCTGGGAGAGAGGCGCCGACGGCATCCGCTCCAAGGACGGCGTCCGCGCGGAGCTCGACTTCACGACCGTCTCCGGCAACCAGTCCTACAAGCTGATCCAGCAGCTCCTGCAGCAGAACCTGAAGGAGATCGGCATCGACGTGAGACTGCGGACCGACTCGCTGACGAAGATCTTCGCCGGCTTCCAGGACGGCGGCATCCTCGCCAACCGCAGATACGACCTGATGATGAGCCTCGACGGGTTCTACAACGACCCCGCCGACTACGCGCACGTCTTCACGAGCGCGTCGATCCCGACGGCCGACAACCCCAACGGCTTCTCCTACTCCCACCTCAGACTGCCGGCCTTCGACAGACTGGTCGAGCAGGCGGCGACGACGGTCGACCAGGAGGAGCGCAAGCGCCTCTACGGCGAGACCGCCGAGCTGTTCGCGAGCGAGCGGATCTCGCTGCCGCTCTACGCCACCCACTGGGGCTGGGCCTGGAGCGAGTCGCTGAAGGGCGTCAACACCGACGCGTGGGACGGCCAGTGGGCCAACCCGGCGATCGCCGACTGGAGCCTCGCCCGCTGATGCACCCCGCCCGACCCCTTCCGCGCGCGCCATGGCCGTCCATCTGACGCGCCGCCTGCTCCTGAGCGTCCCGCTGCTCGTCGGCATCAGCGTCGTCGTCTTCGCGCTGCTGCAGGCGACCCCCGGCGGGCCGCTCTCGACCGGCGGGGAGGGGGCGGGCACGCAGCTCAGCCCCGAGCAGATCGAGCGCATGCGCGACGCGTACGGCCTCGACGACCCGCTGCCGGTCCAGTACCTGAACTGGGCCGGCGGCATGCTCACCGGCGACTGGGGCACCTCGCTGCGCACCGGCCAGCCGGTGCTGGAGATGATCGCCGACCGGCTGCCGACGACGCTGCTGCTGATCGGGCTCGCCTTCGTCATCTCGCTGGCGATCGCGATCCCCGTCGGGATCATCGCCGCGCGCCGTCAGCACACGACCTTCGACTACGTCGCGACCGGCCTGTCGTTCGCCGGCTTCGCGACGCCGAGCTTCTGGTTCGGCCTGATGCTGCTGTTCCTCTTCTCCTTCACGCTCGGCTGGCTGCCGTCGTCGGGGCTGGAGGACCTGCGCGAGACCCATTACGGCGCCGACGCGCTGTGGGACCGCATCCGCCACCTGATCATGCCGGTCGCCGTGCTGGCGCTGGTGACGGCGGCGAGCCTCACGCGCTACGTGCGCGCCGCGATGCTGGAGGTGCTCGACCAGGACTACGTCCGCACCGCCCGCGGCAGCGGCCTGCCGGAGCGCACGGTGATCATGCGCCACGCCGTCAAGAACGCGGCGATCCCGGTCGTGACCGTCGCGGTGCTGGCGATCCCGGAGCTGTTCCTCGGCACCGCGATCACCGAGACGATCTTCTCGCTGCCCGGCATCGGGCGGCTGTTCATCGAGTCGGCCGACCAGCGCGACTACCCGGTGCTGCTGGGGATCCTGATGATCGCCTCGCTGCTGGTGGTGCTCGCGAACATCGTCGCCGACCTCCTGTACGCACTTCTCGACCCCCGCATCTCCCATGGCTGAGGCAGTGATCGAACCGGGCGCCGGCGGCGGCACGGGCGGAGCGGGCGGGCCGGCGGGTCCGGTCGCCGCACCGGCCGCGCGCTCGCTGCGCGCCGACACCTGGCGCCGCTTCCGCCGCCACAAGCTGGCGCTGATCGGCCTCGCGACGCTCTCGCTGCTGACCTTCGCGGTGGTCGTCGGGCCGTTCCTGCTGCCCTACGACGGCGAGGCGATCGACTTCGCCGCCAAGGACCTCGGCCCGTCGCTCAGCCACCCGATGGGGACCGACGAGCTGGGCCGCGACCAGTTCTCGCGGATCCTCGACGGCGGTCGCCTGACGCTCGCCGTCGCCGGCTGCGCGGTGCTGATGTCGATCGTCGTGGGGGTGCTCGTCGGCGCGCTCGCCGGCTACGCGGGCGGCCTGGTCGACAGCACGCTGATGCGCGGCGTCGACGTCTTCTACTCGCTGCCGGCGCTCTTCGTCGTGATCCTGCTGGTCAGCCTCTTCGGCCCCGGCTTCGCGACGATCGTGCTCGGCATCGCGGCGCTGACGTGGATGAACACGGCGCGGCTGGTGCGCGCCAGCTACCTGTCGCTGAAGGAGCGCGAGTTCGTCGAGGCGGCGCGCGCGATCGGCGTGCCGCCGCGGCGGATCGCCGTCCGCCACATCCTGCCCAACGCGCTGGGCCCGGTGATCGTCTCCGCGACGCTCGGCCTGGCGATCGCGATCCTGATCGAGTCGGGCCTGTCGTTCCTCGGCCTTGGCTTCAACCCGCCGCAGGCGACCTGGGGCGGGATGCTCCAGGAGTCGCAGCGGCCCGTCATCTCGGAGGGGCACTGGTGGCGAGGGTTCTTCCCCGGCCTGATGATCTTCCTGACCGTGCTGTCGGCGAACTTCGTCGGCGACGGGCTGCGCGACGCGCTCGACCCGCGCGCCGCCGGCCGCCGGAGGGGCGCATGAGCGCCCCGCTGCTGGAGCTGCGCGACCTGCACGTCCGCTTCGACGGCGAGGACGGGCCGGTCAGCGCCGTCAACGGCGTCTCGCTCACGGTCGCCCCCGGCGAGGCCGTCGCGCTCGTCGGCGAGTCGGGCTCGGGCAAGTCGGTCAGCATGCTGTCGGTGATGGGCCTGCTGCCGCCGGCGGCCCACGTCGAGCGCGGCGAGGTGATCTGGCGCGGCCAGGACCTGCGCGCCGGCGGCGAGCGCGCGCTGCGCGACGTCCGCGGCCGCGAGATCGCGATGGTCTACCAGGACCCGCAGTCGTCGCTGAACCCGGTCCTGACGGTCGGCCAGCAGCTGACGCTGGTGATCCGCCACCACCTCGGCCTCTCCCGCCGCCAGGCGCGCGAGCGGGCCGCCGAGCTGCTCGGCCTCGTCGGCATCCCCGACGCGCGCCGCCGCCTCGACGACCATCCGCACCGCTTCTCCGGCGGCCAGCGCCAGCGGATCCTGATCGCGCTCGCGCTCGCCTGCGACCCGCAGCTGCTGATCGCCGACGAGCCGACGACGGCGCTCGACGTGACGATCCAGGCGCAGATCCTCGACCTCGTCCGCTCGCTGCGCGAGCGGCTGGGGATGGCGATCGTCTGGATCACGCACGACCTCGGGGTCGTCGCCGGCCTCGTCGACCGCGTCGCGGTGATGTACGGCGGGACGGTCGTCGAGGAGGCGCCGGTGCGCGAGCTGTTCGCGGCGCCGAGCCACCCGTACACGGTCGGCCTGCTGGAGGCGATGCCGCGACTGGAGGAGCCGCGCGGGACGCGGCTCAGATCGATCCCGGGCGCGCCGCCGAGCCTGTCGGCGCCGCCGAGCGGCTGCCCGTTCGCGCCGCGCTGCGCGTGGA
>JAEXXR010000369.1 GCA_023405705.1 Actinomycetes bacterium | reverse complement strand
GTTCGACAGCAGCGACGTGCCGATCTGCCACGTCGCGTCTGCGGCGGGCCGGATCGACGCGGTCGGAGCGAGCGCCGCGACGACCTCGTCGCCGGCGAGCCGGCGGACGATCAGCGCCGCGATGCCGGCGACGATCAGCCCGAAGCCGGCGTCGCGCAGCGTCTGCCGGCGGCGGCCGCGGGCGAGCGCGATCGCGCCCGCGTAGCAGGCGAGCGCCAGCACCGTGAACAGCGCCGCGAGCGGCTTGAGCGCGTCGGCGACCGACTGGGCGGTGCTGAGCTGCCGCGCCCGCAGCAGCGTGATCGTGCCGGCGTCGGCCGGCAGCGCCGCGGCTGCCCGCTGCCCGATCCCCGTGCGCGCGGCGACCTCGTTCAGCAGCGAGCCGAGGTCGAGCGTGACGACGCCGTTGCGCGTCGAGACGGTCGTCCCGCCGCCTCTGAGGACCTGGAGCAGCCGCGTGTGGGCGCGCCGGTTGGCCTGCTCCCAAGCGCTCTGCACCACCGGCGTCTCCAGCGCCCGTCTGGCGACCTGCTCGGCGCCCTGGCGCAGCGCGCCCGCGGCCGGGCCGGCCAGCGGCGCGGCACGTGGCGGCAGCGCCGCCGCGATCTCCCCCTGCACGTCGACGTGGGCGTACAGCTGGTCGACGAGATAGCCGGCGACGGCCGTCTGGACCGCGGGGTTCTCCAGGAGCTTCGAGCTGGTGCTCGTCCACTGGTCGGTGTCGAGCGCCTGCCGCGCGATCCACAGCGAGACGATCGCCAGCAGCGCGATCAGCGTGCCCGTGACGAGCAGCAGCGCCGTGGACACGCGCCGCGCCCGCGAGCCGTCCGACGGCTGCGGGCTCTCGCGCGCATGAGGTCTCTCGCCGTCCGTGCCGCCATGCGGCGGTCCCGTCGCATCTGCCATCGGCGCTCCCTCGGTCTCGGCCCTCGCGTGACGGCTTGCTCGAATCCAGTTGATCACCGATCCGAGCAGCCGTGGGGCCGCCGGGGACGTTCCTTACCGTCCTCAGACCTGCCGGCCGCGGGCGAGGGGGCGTCATCGACGGCAGTCCTGCGGACGCGCCGGGGTCGATCACGAACGAGCTCACCGCTCGGTGCGATCGCTCTGTCCGAGAGGGCCGGGTCATCCGCCTCGGCGACCGCCTGGTCAGAGACCGCCCTGGCGTGGCCCGTGACGTTCCCGCTTGGGCCGCCAGCCGAAAGCGCGGATCAGGCCCGGTCAGACCGGGCCGGCACGACTGCAAGCCCTTCTTCCACAGCCGCGGCCGCCAGGGCGCGGTCCCAGGTCGCCAGCACGACGTCGGGACTGTCGATAGCGAAGGCAGACGCGAGGTGAACCGCGTCGTAGCCGCGCAAGGCACGGCGCTCGGCGAGACCGCCGGCGGCTCTGGCGAGCGCGGCGTCGACGGCGACCTTGGTCAGCTCCTCGTAGATCTCGTCGATCGCGCGAACCGCAGCCCTCAGCTGAGTGGCATCGAGCCGGCCATTGCGATGCGCTGCCGCAACCGCAGCACGCGCCTCGGGATAGACGAGCTGCCCCGAGAACGCCGACGACGCCCGATCCCACAGCTCGCCCACAAGATCGGAGCCGGGCTCGTCGAAGACGAGCTTGACCAGCGCCGAGGTGTCGAAGTAGACGATCAGCGCCGCTGCTCGGCGACGAGATCCGACACCGACCCACCGGCCTTGATCCGGCGGCTGCCGCTCCGTCGCCGCTTCGGCCGAGTCGGCTCCTGTATGAGCCCCCGCGCGCGCAGGTCGGCGAGCGGATCGACCTCATCGATCGCCGACAGGCGGGCGACCCGTCGCCCGCGCATCGTCACGACGACCTCGCCGCCCTCAGCGGCGTGTCTGACATAGCGGCTGAGCTGGTCATGCAGCTCCCGCACCCCCACCTCCGGCTTGATCGCTGCATCATGTGGCGTCATACGAAGAGATCTTAGACGCTACATCGACCGGCAGATGCAAGTGGCTCCCCGCCGCTCTCCCGAACGCGCGCACATCGCGATTTGCTACCCCGAGACCTTGCGCTCCGCCGCCGCGAGAATGGTTGCCCTCTCATGGACAGGCCGAAGCAGCAGGGTACGGCGCCCTCGGCGGTTCGGAGTCACGTTCGCACGTGGATGGAAACGGTCGCTCCGGCAGACAGAGCGGATGCGGACTCGCAGGTGCGGTCGAGCGTCCTCGTCGCCGGCGCCCACGCCGCTTGAACGGCTGCGACTCGCTGCCCTCGGCGGCCTTGCGCGAGCGGTGGCGCGTGAGCGCTTGGACCGGGTACCCGATGCTGTTGCGTCATGGATCGCGACGGCTGACCCGCCGCCGTCCGAGGTCTACGACGCTGTGATCGAGGCGCTCGGGCAGGGTGACGATCCGCTTGCGGAGGCTTGCAACACACTGCACATTGCGTCCAACGAAAGGCTTGGTTTCAGCTCGCCAGCGGTGGACTTCCACCGCCCGTGATCCGGTCCACAGGGCTTGATCATCGCGGTCGACATCAGTCCCGTGACGCTGAGCCTGCTCGCTGCGCGCATCCGCCTACGAGCGAACGCACGACCCGGCGGCTGTTCTGATGATCGGACCCGAAACTGTCGATCCGGGCCCAATCAGGCTCGCTCGCACCGAGTCCAAGGACGGGAACGTCGCGCTCATCGAGCGCTGGAGCATGGAACGGAACGAGCCGTCGCCTGACAACTGGTTCTGGGTGGAAGGCACTCCCGGTGAGCCAAGTGCAACGCTCCCTTCGACCACTTTCGCAAAGGTGCGTCGCGGGACGGCCACGGGCGCCAACCTGCTCCGGTGTCAGGCCCCGGGGCGTTACAGCGCCGCCGGAGCCACCTTGTAGACCCGGCTGACCGCAACTCGATGCCGGGCGCCGAGCAACGCCGAATCCGGCCGAATCCACACCCATCCCCGGCAATCGGCCGGAAAAGTGCAACTAGTTGCAGTCAGGCCGCCCGATCACGGGCGATTCGCAACGGCCCCGGAAACGAAGAAACCCCTGCGCTAGCAGGGGCTTCTTGAGGGGTGAGCGACGGGACTTGAACCCGCGACCGCCTGGACCACAAGCAGCAGCGCTGGTGGTGGGGCGGAAGTTCGTGGTTTGCAGGGATTTCGCGGCTGCGTGCCGCGCGTCGCGGGGCGCGCGAGCGGCGGTGGATTGGCGTGGATTGCTGGCGATTCGGCGGGATTCAGGCACTCGGCGGGCCTGAGTGCCCAAATCCGGGCGCCGAGGGGAAGGCCGCGCCAACCCGCGCTGGGAGCGCGCCGTCACCGGAGCCTCCGCCACTGAGCGCCCGCACGATCTGCGATGAGCGGTTGGAAGGCGCGGGACACATGGACGTCGCCTACCCACGCGTCATCGCGGCTGCGCTTGAAACGACGCGCATGACCGAACGGCTGTGTATCGTGGCACGCGCTCTCGCGACACGTGAGAATCCCAAGGGGATGAGTTTGAGTACGGATCCTTCTTCCAATTCGCGCAATCTCCTGACCGGAGGTGAGCGTCTTGTCGTTCCGACGTTGCGGCCGCCAGGTGGTGGCTCCTCGAACTCACCCCAGAGCTTCTATGAAGTGGGCGTTCGACTCCGACCACGCATTCGGCAGGTTCGTCAGCAGCTTGCCGAATTGCCCGACAGGTTGCGCGGTCCGCGCCTGATATTCGAGGCAAGTGTCCTGCCGAACTACCTTGCGACTTCGAGCTTCCCGGGTGCGCTGCTGTCGGTCATGGGGGTCCAGCGGGTTGGTACTCGCGCGGAAACCGGAACGTACGTGACGAAGACCAGACGCGAGGAGAACGCTCCAACGAAGGCATACCTCGTCTCAGGTCATGTTGAAGCGCTGAGCCGCTTGGAGCAGTTGCTGGAGGCTACCGAGGGTGACCTCAGCAGAGGGGTACTCGAGGATGTCGTGAAACTGCAAGACATTGCAGCTCCCAATCCAGTCACGGTCCTGAACCGCGCTAACGAGAACTACATCGAGATCGGTGGCCGGGTTGCGATGGAGGCTGTGCTGCACCCTGTCGTGGACGAGAACGGGCATCCAGACCAGCGCGGGCTGGCACAGGTCTTGAAGAAGTGGCAGTTGTGGGTCGACGAGTTGGGGGGCGAAGTTGATCTGGACTGGTTGCGTTCACACCAGCGCTTGACCTTCGTACCCGTTCTGCTGCCGCGCGATCGACTGGACGAGGCAGTGCTGTTCAATCCTCTTCGTGCACTGCACCCGATGCCGGCGATGGAGATTCTGCCGCCGCTTGAGATGCGCGGTATCGGCGGGGTCCAGCCGATGGCACCGTCCGAGCGTCCGAGCAGCGAGCGGCGCATCGCAGTCTTCGATGGTGGGTTGCCTACCACCGTGCCGGCTCTTAGTCGCTACGTCTCCTACAAAGACCTCACTGAAGACGCGGCGACCGATGCAGGATCGGTCGCTCATGCCACGACCGTTGCCTCCGCAGCCACATTTGGCAACATTGATCCAGCAGTCGGTTTGCAGACCCCTCCAGCGTACATCGATCACTTTCGGATTTGGCCGCCGCCCGCCGAGTACCGTGCGGATCAGCATATGAATTGGGTCCTCGACGAGATCATCAAGGAAGTCCGGCGTGGGCAGCATAGACTGGTGAGCCTCAGCATCGGACCACAGTTCAATGTTGAACCCGATGGCCCACCGCACCGTTGGACTGTCGCCTTAGACGAGCTTGCATCCCGTCACGACGTGCTGTTCTGTGTTGCCGCCGGGAATACTGGCGAGGGGGACGCTACCTCTCGTGAGAACGTGCTCGTAGTGCCCGGCGACATCGTGAACGGACTCAGCGTAGGAGCGTGCAACAACCATGACTCGGACGTCTGGGGACGCGCCCCATACAGCAGTATTGGGCCAGGCCGAGCTGGAGCCCGCGTGGCGCCACAGGTGCTCGGCTGCGGTGGCACTCCGGAGGCTCCGTTCGGCTGCTTGATCCCGGGGGGACAATACGGCTTTAGCCATGGTACAAGTCTCGCAACACCTGCTGTTGCGCGCAGCCTGGCGGAGCTTGCTCATGCGTTAGGAGACCGCGCTGATCAGAATGTTCTGCGCGCATTCGCTGTCCATCATGCTGACCGCCGCCCAGACAGATCTCACGTCGAGGTCGGCTATGGCCGGGTTCCGGGGTCACTGTTGGAAGACCTCACGTGCCAACCTAACGGAGTGACAATTCTCTATCAGGATCGTCTGCTGCGTGGCCAGACGATGATGCTCCCGTTGCCAGTACCGAGCGACCTCCTGAGCGAATTGGGAGGTCGGAAGGTCGACATCCGATGGACTCTGGCGTTCACGTCACCAGTTGACATCAGTGATCCCGTTGACTACACCCGTGCCGGCATTGAAGTGCGGTTCCGCCCCCATGCTGAGACATTTAACCTGAACCTGAAGGGACAGGCGCCCATTCGGGTAAATCGGCTGGAGCCGGGCGGACCAGAGCTGTATCAGTACCTGATTGAGCAGGGTCGGACCCCTAGCGACCGCCCCGTCTCACGAGGACTCAGCGAGTACGCGCCTGAAGCCGAGCAGCGCGTCCGGAAGTGGGAGACGACGGTTCGCGTCGATGACCGCTTGATGGCGAAGTCCCTTTTCGAGCCCGCACTTGACCTGCACCTTCTCACTCGCGCAGGTGGAGGCATGTCCAGAGCCACTAGCAACGAAGAGCTTCGGTACGCAATGCTTGTAACTGTTACGGCGCCTGCAGGCGTTCAGCTCTACGATCGTGTGCACGCTGCAGCCGCGGACGCTCTGACCCCGCTCCGAGTCGAGGCACCGATCATCGTCTCAACCTAAAGGCTCAAGGTCGACTTCGCAAAGAGTGAAGTCATCGTCAACCGCCGCGCGAAGGGGATCGTCGGCGGCGAGGGTCTCGGCGCCCCGGAGCGCCTTGACAAATCTGTTGCCGAACAAGCCCCGTCGCAAAATGAGCGCTTGGTAGAGCGGAGTCAAATTGCCGTCGGCGACAATGGTTGTATCCATGTTTCGCGCACTTCTCTGACGCAAACCGAGTCTCGGGTCGGCGAGACTACCAAGGGAGGCACCTACCTCGGCTTCGCAAACGACCGAAGCGTCCGACGAGGAGGAGATCATTACCGTCGTTGCTCGGGCGCTCACCACGCTGACGATCACAGCGCTCCTTGATGGCCAAGTGTCCTTGGCATCGAGTTCAAGAATCAGCGACTTGAGTTCGGCGAGGTTGGATATGCGGTGCTCGACAGCCTCGTATGCGTGGAACAGAACGGCGTTCGCTCGGGAGAACGTCACCTCGACATCTGCACGCTCTCCAGTAGCAAGACTGGCGTCGGCTGTCCAGCCCCATTCGACTGCCCTCTCGCTACTGTACGAGAGGGAGCTCTGGCTTTGATCGACATCCTCGACGATGTCGAAGCCGTGAGCCGCAAGGTCGCCGGCGACTTCGACGGCTCCGCGGTCGAAGTGCCCAACCTGTCCGAGCCTAACCGTCCGCCCCGGCAACCAAGTTGGAAGGTACTGCCATTGACCGGAAATCTCGGTCAGATACTTGCTACGGGCGGAAGCCATGGAGAGAACTAACCCGCGCCTTGGGGTCGCTTGATAGCAGTTCTGATAACCCTGGTGCTGAGTCCGACAAGAGAAGCGACCTTTGCGACATCGTAGTCCAGCAGTTCACACAGGTCCCGAGCGGCGTCGCGGCGGCGCGCAACATCGCGACGGTTGTCCGGTTGCCATGTTCCAGGAAGCAATGTCTCTGCAATCGCCGCTTCGATCGAAACCTCGTCGAGTACTGCTGTACGAATCGCCTGGCGTGCGCGCGTGGTGAGATCGCTGCCACTCAACCCGTCGGTCGCTGCAGCAACGATCTCGATAAGCGGCTCCCTGACCGTCCATCCCATAGATCCGAGCGCGGTTTCGAGAAGACGGCTTCGTGTCTGGGCGTCCGGGAGGTCAAGCTTAAGATGGAGGTCGAACCGTCGACCGATCGCGGGATCGAGTGCCTCAAGGTGATTGGTCGCCGCGATCAGCATTCCATGATCAGGCCAATGCTCAAGTTCGAGGAGCAGAGAGTTGACGAGGCGCTTCGGCTCAGCGATGTCAAGTTGGTCATCTCGCCGACGGGCATACGCATCGAATTCGTCGAGCAGCAGAACCGACGCATGGTCACGAGCGTACCGAAGCGCATGGGTAAGGTTGCGTGCTGACTGGCCCATCATGCTGGACATGACGGACGACGCGCGGAGCCGCAGCAGCGGAAGTTGGCAGGCACTAGCCAGCCAGCGCGCGGTCATGCTCTTGCCAACACCCGGGGGGCCGGAGAGGAGAACCGTCGTTGTCGGCGCGACACCGGCGAGCCGGAGCCGGTCGGCTTGCTCCCGTTCAACGATGAGCCGCTGAAGTTGGTGATGCGTATGTCCGACCAGGGACGGGGCGATCGGGTGCTCCGCATCGTCGAATTCCAGCAGCTCGGAAGCACGTTCGTCGAGGGGCGGCCCCACGGTCTGTCGAGAGATTGGGTGAGGCGACGGCGCTCGCAGTGGTTGCACGACGGGCTCGACGGTGGCGAGAAGCTCACCCAGATACTGGCGTGCGGGGGCGCTAACGGGACCACCGACGGGATCCCGCAGCAAGTTGCGGATCCTCTGCCGCAAGGAACGAATGTTGCCTTCAAGCGCGAGACGGCTGACGTCGAGGAGCGCTTCTTCAGCCGGCGTAATGCCTTCGGGTCGATCGAGCTTAGATGCCGCGCGCGGGCTCACGCTGTCATTGTCTCGCATCGGGGCGACGGCGTGGAGGTCACCGGCGCCACGGGGAATTCGGCTCTCGCCGCGCCATGTGGCTGGTTGAGCGCCGGCCGCGAAGTCATGTGGGCAGCGGTGGCTCTGCCGAGCCACCAGCGCATCACCCGCGTGCCAACGAAACAATGCCGGCGGTAGCGGGCATGGGCCGCCTAGTAGGCGGCTTGGATTGCTGTGTCCTTGAGCTCTCCGGGGAGAGATGGCTGAGGACAGTGTGCGCCGGCGCGCGGTTGTAGGAGTCTCGATGTGGTCGAAGACCTCGGTGAGCAGATCGGCGCGTGTCGGCCGGGGCAGCGGGTGGAGCATCTTGAGCGTCGTGGACGAAGCGCTCAGCAAGCTCGCTGGCGAAGGCCAGCGAGCTGAACCCGGCTGCCGTGGTAGGAATCCTTGCGCGACTTCACCCTTGCGTGGGTCGGTGCTGCGATGGCGCGCCGGGTGAACTAGGTCTCGACGCTCCTATCGAGGATTGCGAACCGATTCTGATAGAGAACGCGCGCCGTTGGGAATCTCTCCTTCGTCCGAGGATCTGTTGAAATCTTGGTTCGTCTGATCAATCGTTGGTCGTCCAGCACGCTGAAACCGTTCTCGAGCAGGCTCTTTGAGAACGGGAGGAGCGGTCGTTCGAGAGGATGCCAGTCGCTTTGGTTGAACCACGCGAGCTGCCGCCACCATCGGCCCGTCCCGTCAGCCGAGAGCACTCGATCTCTCTGCCGCTCGGTGTAAAATTCCGCGTAGAGCGCTGACAGATACGCCGCCACTTGAGCCGCTCGCCATCTAGCGAGTGTGCCCGACGTAATGACGCTTCCACGGATTGTGACGTAGCGGTCGGTACGGCCCCCAGTCGCCCCGGGATCATCGAACGGTTCTCCGGTTCCATCGTCGCGTAGCACGATCAGTCTCGGACGCTTGCCGGGAATCGGCTCGACTCGCAGCAGCCTCAGACCAACGAGCTTTCTGAGCTGATTGTCCACCCATTTCCGTTTGAGGTGGCGGATTTCTCGATCCGTCCGTATTCGATCGGCTCGATGCTCCAAAGGGCCGCGAACCAGATCATGGAAGTGCTCGTAGGACCAGTGATGCAACACGTAGCCAGGTTTCCGGGCTCCTGCATCTTCTGGCAGAAGCGCAATTGCGCGGAGGAGCAGGTCGAGCTTGACTGCTCCGACGGCTTTTCCGGCGATCAGCGGCGCGTACCGATCGGCTATGTGGTCCTGCCGGATCCGGAAAAGGAACTTGCCGGTTCCAGGCCCATACCTGATTCTCCGTCTTGTTTGCGATGCCACTGTGTCGCTCCTCGTGAGCCCTCGTGCCGAAGTACCTCATACCAAATTGCGGGCATCGGTAGCACCAGTGCGCGGGCATCGGTATCACCGTTCCGCGGGTATCTAGGTGATGAACGTGATAGTCGAGATACGAGAGTGGAGATACTCGTCGCCTTGCCCGTGAGCTGGTGTCAGCCGACTAGGCAGACGCTCTGCCCGGCGCTACGGTGCTCGTATCCGGATGCAGTGCCCCGTCCGGCCGAGCTGGCGAACTCCCCTTGTAAGCGGAGAGGCTGGCGCAGGTCGAGCCGGGGGCCGTCAGGTTGTAGCTGGCGACCCCGGCGGGGGTGTCCCGGAGTCCGAGACGTCGGATTCCGGGACGCAAGCTGGCCTGGTGCGCGCCCAAGTGGGGAGTTCGCGCCCCACGCATCTAGCGCAGAGAGCTATTCACTTCGGCTTGAAGGCGTCGGCGCTCCGCAGCATCCCGTCGCATGACGTGACTGTACGTCCGCAGCGTGAAGTGGGGGTCGGTGTGGCCGAGTTGGTGCATGACGGTGGCGAGGTCGGTGCCGCTGGCGACGAGGATTGAGGCGTAGGTGTGGCGGAGCTTGTGGGGCGTGAGGCCGCGTGGGAGCGGTGGGTGGCCGCGCTCAGCCAGGAGGCGGTCGGCAACTGGGATCGTGGGCTGGAGGACGCGGTTGCGGAGGTTGTCCTTGTCGCGCTGGGTGCCTGATTCGGTTGGGAAGACGAGGTCGTCAGGGCCGGTGGCGTCGATGCCGTCGCGGTGGGCCTGCAGGGTGGCTCTGAGGGTGGGGAGGAGGTCGACGGTGCGGCGGCCGGCGTCGGTCTTGGAGCGGGTGACGTGGAGGCGGGCGCCCGGGAGGTCGATGTCGCGCCAGCGCAGGTTGCACAGTTCGTGGGCGCGGAGGCCGGCGAAGAGGAGGGTGGCGATGATGGCGTGGCGGTCGCGCATGCGGTGGCGCGGGTCGGCGTCCAGCGCCGCCGCGGCGGCCAGCAGCGCTTGGATCGGTTCTGCGGCGTCCAGATGGACCGGGCGGTGCTTTGGGGCCTTCAGGCGCCGGCGGCGGCCTGTCGCGGGGCTGTTGGTGATGTGGCCGTACTCCCGCGCCAAGGCCAGCACCGCTTGGAGCACGTCGATCGTCTTGTTCACCGTCGCCGGGGACAACGGACGCAGAACGCCGTTGCCAGCCGCGCCTGAGCGGAGCGGGCGGCCGGCCTCGATCGCTTGGCGGCGGCGGTCCGATTCGGCGACCTTGGTGCGGCGGTAGGCGTCGACTGCTGCGATGTCGATCGCGGTCAGGGGCGTATGGGCGAAGTGCGGAAGCAGGTGGTGGGTCAGCGCCCAGCGCTCGTACTCGACCGTCCGGGGCGCGACTTCGCCCTCGCGGCGGGCGAGCCAGTCGGTCGCGAACTCGCGGAACGTCGGGCCGGCGGCGCTCGTCGGACCCGCGTCGTGACCGTCGCGCGCGTCGGTGCGGCGTTGCCCGTTGGCGCGGCGCTGCACTGGATCGGCTGCGGTTGCGGCGCCGTTCGCCGCGGCTGTCGCTCTGCCGCGCTCTGGCGGGATCCAGATGCCGCGGCGGACGTCGGCCATGACGTTCTGCAGTTCCTCTTCGGCTCTGGCGCGGTCCCAGCCGTCGCGCTCCAGGCCGAGGGTCACGTATTCGCGTCTGCCGTTGGCGAGGAAGCGCAGGGCGTAGCCGCGGCCGGACTTCCACTGGCGCTCGACTACCTGGCCGCTGCGGGCGCGGGTCATCGGGACCACCTCCGGACTGGCGTCACGGTGGCGGCGCCGGGGCGCCGAGGCGTGCCGAGCGGAGTTGTGGAGAGAGTTGCTCCTATAGGAGATGTCGCCGGACGGGCGATACGCGGGATCGCCGACACGGTCGGCGATCTCCGGAGTTCGCTCCGGAGTCGTGAGCGAACCGGTCTGCGAACCGATCCACGAACCAGTCTGTGAACCGGTGTGCGAACCGCTCCGCGAACCGCGCGATCGGCTCGGATTCGGGGCATGAGCGGCATGCGATCACCGGCCTCGGCGGGAGAGGAACTGTTCGATCCGGTCGAGCCGGGCGGCGTGCGCTGCGAGCACGTCGCCGACCTGTTCGCGGAGCAGACGGTCGTTGGTCTCGATGGCGATGACGTAGGAGAAGGTGGCGTCGCGGATCAGGGCGGCCTTGGCGATGTCGAGGCGTTCGGCGTGGAGCGTCACGCGCGCCATGAGATTGCGGTCGAAGCGGACCGTGGTCGTCAGCATCGCTCGGCCTCCCACTCGTCCCAGCGCTCCTCGAACAACGCGATCAGCTCCGACAGCGGGAGCCGCAAGCCGGTAGCGAGCTTGCGGAGGATGCGGAAGGTCGGGTTGATCTCGCCGCGTTCGATCGCGCCGACGTAGTTGCGGTGCAACCTGGACTGCTCGCCGAGGCCGGCTTGGGTCAGGAAGCGGCGGGCGCGCAGCTCGCGGACGGCGCGGCCGAGGACGATGAACTCGGGTCCGAGCGGCGGGCGCGCGAGCGGGCCGCGGGTACTCGGCGGGACGGCCGCGCCTGGCGGAGCAGCGGCGCGGTCGGGGTGGCGGGGCATGTCGGCCTCCTGCGTGGTCGACGGCACCGAGACGGCGCGGACCAGCAGCGACGCGCAGGCGAAGATGCGCGCGTGGCGAGGGCCGTGCGCGAGAATCGCTGACGCATCGAAGGCCTGCGCCTTCGGTGCCAGGCCCCGGGGTGTTGCTGCACCGCCGGGGCCACCTATGGGCAGTGGTCAGCGACCGTAGCTCTGGCTGCCGCCGTCAGCCAGTCGAATCGGGCGCAATCCAAGCCAATCGGACGCAATCCGCCGGAATAAAGGCACTCGTGCCTGAACCGCGTCCGCCGACTGCCCGGGCGAACAAGGACCAGACAACGAAAAAGCCCCGCAAACGCGGGGCTTCTACTTAGGGTGAGCGACGGGACTTGAACCCGCGACCGCCTGGACCACAACCAGGAGCTCTACCAACTGAGCTACGCCCACCAAGGGATCAGGAAATCTACCAGCGCGGGAGCGATCGCGTCTTCGCGGCGTCTGAGCGCTTGCGGAGTGGCGTTCGGAACGGGGTCGATCGGCGAGGCTCGTCTGACGCTGGCGTTCGGTGCGCGCCGGGCAGTACGCTGGGCGGCGTGAGCGTCCAGGATCCGGACCGAGCGATCGCCCGCCTTCGCGCGGTCCGTTGAGGGGCTTCCCGTGGCGACCGCGATCGACCCGGAGCTGATCGCCGCGCTGCATCCGCACGCCGTCCGGCACGACGCGCTCGCCGACGAGCACGCCGCGCCGCACGTCGTCTTCCAGACCTCGACGCTCGCGGCGCTGCTCGACGGCGCATACGACGGCGACCTGACGATCGGGGAGCTGCTCGCGCACGGCGACCTCGGGCTCGGGACCTTCGAGGCGCTCGACGGGGAGATGATCGCGCTTGACGGCCGGGTCTGGCGGGCCCGGCTGGACGGGACCGTCGAGCCGGTCGGCGACGACGCCCGGACCCCGTTCGCGGTCGTCACGCCCTTCGGCGCCGACGTCACCGTCGCCGTCGACCGGGAGCTGGCGCACGACGAGCTGCTCGCGTTCGTCGACGCGCACGCGCCGGCAGGACCGGCGTCGGCTGGTGACGGCGCGACGGCCGCGTCAGCCGTGCCGGCGCCGGGCGCCGCAGCCACGACGCTCGCAGTGCGCTTCGACGGCCGCCTCGCCGTCGTGCACGCGCGCTCGGTCGGTCGGCAGCGGCGGCCGTACCGGCCGCTGATGGAGGTCGCGGCGGAGATGCGCGACTTCATGCTTCCCTCCGCAGACGGGACGCTCGTCGGGTTCCGCTTTCCGCAGGTCGCGGCGGGCGTCGAGCTGCCCGGCGTCCACCTGCACGCGATCACCGACGACCGGCAGCACGGCGGCCACGTGCTCAGCGCGGCCGTCGGGCCCGGCGTGCTGCGGATCGAGGCGCTCACCACCCTGCACATGGAGCTGCCGAGCGGCGTGGAGCTGCCGGCGCCGGCCCGTGGCGACGACGCCGCCGCGCAGGCCAGCGCCGCCGCGCTCGACCGGCTCGAACGGGACTGAGC
>JAEXXR010000334.1 GCA_023405705.1 Actinomycetes bacterium | reverse complement strand
GCCCGCAAGCGGCCGCGCCGTCCGCCCGGGCCCCGCCGCACGCGCGACGCGCAGCCCCTACCGCTTCAGCGGCACTCTGCTGATCGCGTAGGTGCAGAGCCCCTCGACGTATCTGGCGTTGACGACGCCGCCGCCGTTCGCGCGCAGCGTGCCGTTGACGTTGTTGCCGCTGTGGGCCGACTGGATCGGCAGGAAGAAGCCGACGTCGTTCGCGCCGACGACGAGGTTGGTGCCCTGGTAGCGCGGGTCGACGACCTGCCCCTTCAGCAGCACCTTGCCGGGGCCGACGCGATTGCCGCCCGCGCCGGTGCAGATCGGCGCCGACGCCCACGTGACCGACAGCGCGCCCGACGACGGCCGCCAGGCGAGCTCGAAGTAGTTGAGGCAGTCGGCGTTGCCGCCTCTCCAGACCCCGCCGGTGACGGCGGAGGCCTGCGCGCCTGGGTTGATCCCGCAGGCCTCGAAGGCGGCCGAGCCGCTTCTGCGCTGGCGCACGTCGACCCGTCTGGCGCCGGTTCTGACGCGCAGGACGTCGTCGTCGGCGGTGACCGTGTAGATCCCCTTGTCGACGCCGAGCGCGAACCTCCCGCTCGTGTCGGTCGTCGTCAGGTAGGTGCGCCGCGGCGAGCCTCCGACCGCCTGCACCGTCGTCCCCTCGACCGGCAGCCTGCGGCAGGAGCGACCCGAGGCGGCGCAGGACAGGTCGACCGTCCCCTCGACGACCCGCTCGGCCGGCGTCGCGAACAGGTATCTGCCCGGTCCGTCGTCGAGCTCCCTGCCGTCGAAGTTGTGGCCGCCGGGCGCGCGGTCCTGGGCGCCCTCGCCGCAGGTCAGGACCTGCACGCCGACTCTTCTGGGCCGGCCGACCGCGGCGAGTGGGATCGTCACGACGGCCTGTCTGCCGCTGCGCGACTCGGAGGCCCTGCCGACCACTCTCGGCGTGTTGCCGTACGTCATGACGCTCTCGCCGCGGGCGGCGAACTCCGGCTGCGTGCCGTTGCCGCCGCGGGTGTCGACGCTGACCGTCAGCGACGAGCCCTCGCCGACCTTCCCGCGGAAGGCGATCGTCACCTGCAGCGTGCCGCCGGCCGTCTCGGCCTCCACCTGCCGGACGTCGCACGCCGCGTAGCTCTTCGCGTCGTAGAGCGTGCCGTTCGACAGCTCGTCTCTGATCGTCGCCGCCGTCGCCGCCGGCGCCGCGACGAGGGCAGCCGCTGCCGCCGTCGCCGCGCCGGCCGCTGCGAGCGCCGCTCGATGTCGCTTGTTCATCCGACCTCCGGTCACCGTCCGTGGATCTGCCTGAAGGCCGGTGACGCTAGCCGCGCCGACGCCCGGCGAACACTGGGGGCCCTCCCAGAGTTGGAGGCGGCCGCCGACGCGTGACGACGTGACGAGGCGGTCGGGACCGGCACGAGAGCGGAGGCGACAGCGAGCCGGCGCGGCGAGCGCCGTGGCGCCGGCAGGGTCCGCGCGGCCGAGCGGCGCTTGACAGCGACGGCAGGCCGGCGCAGCCTCGGCCGATCCTCTCCCCCATTCGATCGGAGGTGGATCGATGCACCCGATCACCACCAAGCTCGGCGCCGTCGTCGCCGCGACCGCGGTCCTCGCCGCAGGCGCGGCGGCCGTCGCGACCGGGCGCGACGACGACCGCAAAGGCCAGGGCGCGCAGTCGGCGACGAGCTTCAAGGCGAGCCTGCGCGGCTACGAGGAGGTGCCGGCGATCTCCACGCTCGGGAGCGGCACCTTCCGCGCCCAGCTCGACGAGAGAGCCGCGACGCTCAGCTGGCGGCTCACCTACCGCGACCTCTCCGCGCCGGTGCAGCAGGTCCATGTCCACTTCGGCCAGTTCGCGGTGAACGGCGGCGTCAGCCTCTTCCTCTGCAGCAACCTGCCGGGCGCTCCGGCGGACGTGCAGAGATGCCCGGCGGCGCCGGCGACGATCAGCGGCACCGCGACCGCCGCAAGCGTCGTCGGTCCGGCGAGACAGGGCATCGAGCCGGGCGCGCTCGGTGAGCTGGTCGCCGCGATGCGCTCGGGCGTCACGTACGCGAACGTCCACACCGACGCCTTCCCCGACGGCGAGATCCGCGGGCAGATCGCCCCCAACGGCCGCCACGGGCACGGGCACCACGGCCACGACAACGGAGACGACCGCGGCCACCGCTGACCCGACCGGTCCCAGAGACGACGAAGGCCCGCCGGACGGGCGGGCCTTCGATCTCTGAGCGCGCCCGGCAGGATTCGAACCTGCGACCTCTTGCTCCGGAGGCAAGCGCTCTATCCACTGAGCTACGGGCGCGTGAAGACGTCAGCTTACCGTGCCGGTGGGCGGCGCCGCTCGCCGCCCCGCCCGGATCAGTCCTCCAGCCGCTCCTCGTAGGTGCGCGCCAGCTCGGCGAAGGAGACGCCGAGACCTCTGCTGAGGCGGACGAGCGCCTCGAAGGAGGGGTTGGTGCGGCCGGTCTCCAGCGTCGAGAGGTAGTTGCGGCCGAGGCCGGCCGCCTCGCCGACCTCCTCCTGCTTGAGCGCTCTGCGGGCGCGCAGCTCGCGCACGGCGGTCGCCAGTGCGCGGCGTTCGCGATGGAGCGGATCGGGCACAACCAGAACCCTTCACGGGTTGGGGGTTGCATTCCACCTCCTCTAGCGGGGATGATTCCCGCTATTGCGGGTATGGCCCCCGGTTCTGCCGGGAGCTGGCGCCCGCGGGCCGTCCGCTCCCCCTCGCGGACGGCTGGATCGGCGGGGGCGGCGGTGCGACACTGTTCGGCAT